>JAXJTP010000117.1:0-1672 GCA_036309525.1 Acutalibacteraceae bacterium
ATATATAATAGAGCAGTTTTTATTATGTTGCAAGTCACTTCAAAATTTTCCAAAAGATAATTGAAGTCAGAAAGGACTTAAATATTTTTAATTAACTAATTTAGACCAAAAGGCTCTCGCCCAAAATTGTGAACTGCACCCAATTTTTTGGACATTTTATGCTATCATATTTGTATATCGAACTTCAATTGGAGTTCGATAACAAAGAACACTTGAATCTCTTTCATAATTAAAATAATGAATATAAGATTCAAGTTGTTCTAAAAATGATTCAATAGAATCAAACTTATTCAAATAAAACCATTCTGTTTTTAATATTCCCCAGAAATTTTCAATAACAGCATTATCGAGGCAATTTCCTTTTCTAGACATACTTTGTATCGCTTTTTTCTTTTTCAAAAATCCTTTATATGACTTATGTCTATAATGCCATCCTTGATCAGAATGAATAATCACTCCTTTAGGATTTCTCATTTTTCTAAAAGCCATTTTTATCATATTCATAATAAGTTTCATATTTGGAGTAAAACTTAATGAATATGCAATAATTTCTTTTGAATGCATATCCATAATTCCTGAAAGATATATCCTTCTTCCACATACTTTGAACTCTGTTACATCTGTTGTCCATTTCTGGTTAATTCTACTTGTGCTAAAATCTCTGTTAAGAATATTTTTTACACTTGTACCTGAGCCTGTATTTGTATAAGAGTTATATTTTTTTGCTCTTACTATGCTTTTAATTCCTAATTGTTGCATTAAGCGTAATACTGTTTTATGATTAATATGAAAATTAGCCTTATGTAAGTCAGATGTTATCCATCTGTATCCTTTACATTTATTACTTTTGTTGTAAATCTCTAAAATTTTCTGCTTAATTTCCCTATATTTATCATTTTTGACTTTTATATTCTCATAATAGGTAGAACGCTTTAGATTAAAATATTTTAGCAATCTGTTAAATTTATAAATAGACCTTAGTTCTTTGATTGCTATTGCTCTTTCTTTTTTCGTGCTTGAACTAAAGTCTCTAATTTTTTTAGGCAGTCATTCTCCATTTTTGCATATTCTAATTGTTCCAATAATTCTTTTATTAGTGGATCCTTTGTGTTCTTATGCTTTTCTTGTAAAGCTTTTAATTCTTCTGTTGTAATAATTCGATTAATTGATTTGCTCATACCACATTCTATACTCCATCGCTTTATTGTTGAATAGGATAAGTGATATTTTTCTGAAAGTGTTGTTAAAGATACATTTGTTAAAATTTCGTATTTTACTTTATCCTTAAACTCTTTACTATAAGTTGGACTTGTTGCTCTACTTCTTAATCCATCGATCCCATGATATTTATAAATTTTATACCAACGTAATACCATTCCTGGATGAATCCCATTTTCTTGAGCTATCAAATGTGAACCTTTTTCTCCGCGCTCGTAGTCTCGGACAACTTTTAGCTTAAACTCAACTGAATATTTTTTATTCATACTACACCTCCAATTGTGTCCAATTTTTTGGGTGCAGTTCACAATTTCAGTCGAAAGCATTTTTATATAATTGAATATAAAATTTCTTCAGCAAAGTCCTTTCTGGTTTCAATTATTTTGTAAAATTTACAAAGACTTTACTATGCCAAACACACAGTCCCCGGCTTTTTCAACGTGGCGTACAATAT
>JAXJTP010000118.1:0-14715 GCA_036309525.1 Acutalibacteraceae bacterium
ATCAATCCCGTAGGGATTGGTTGTATTATCTGAAAGCCATTGTGGGATTTTACGCAATCAATCCCTACGGGATTTGTTACATTAGGCAAAGCCCTTTAACTTCTCGTTAATTCCTAAAATGCCGTTGAAAACGGCATTTTAAAAAGACAATTATGCGTTAAGGACTCTGTCCTTAAAACCTGCAAGGACTCTGTCCTTGACCTGCCAGCCTTTAAAAAGGCTGGACCCAAACTTTACGTTTTTCTCTATCGTAGTTTGTGTGTTAGCTCGACAAACCCAAATTTATCCTCCCCTCTTAACTCAATCACATAAACAAAAAGCTCGGATTTTACTCCGAGCTTTTCTACTAAATGAATTTATATACTTATGTGTTAGCCTATAACACCTTAGAACATAATAATCAAGAACTGTGATACAAGTACAACTGCGATAAGTGCAATTGGGTATGTAGCAGCATAAGCAGCAGCAACGTCCTCTGTGCCTGCTGTTGAAATAAGTGTTCCAAGTGCTGGTGTACTTGTCATACCACCTGTAATTGAACCAAGGCTGTTAAGCATAGGTAGCTTTAGAACATACTTAGCAAACAAGAAGCCAAGAATCATTGGAACAATTGTCATAATGATACCATATACAAAGTACATAGCGTTAAAGTTTGCAACGAAGTCTGCACCACCAGGTATACCTGCACCAACTAGGAATAGTACAAGACCAAGCTCTCTGAATAGCTTTAGTGTTGTTTCCTCTGGCATTAGGCTTAGCTTACCAATTCTGCCAAAGTGACCAAGAATTAGTGAAACAAGCAAGCAACCACCTGTTGTTGTAAGTGAGAAGCAGGTACCCTCAAGACCGTCACCACTCATAGGGATTTTAACCTTACCTATAAATGTACCAAGAATAGCAGCTAGTGAAAATACTGCAAGTCCCATATGGTCTAGATGGAAAAGCTTTACAGCCTTTTTGCTTTCTGCCTTTGTAGCCTTAATAGCAATCTTTGCTCTCTCTTCTTCCATATTAGCCTTTGATAGCTTTGGAACAAGCTGAACAAATAGAACAACACCAACAACACCGAAAATATAAGCGATACCGTGACCAACTGATACAAGGCTCTCGTATTCTGGAGCAACAGTTGCCTTTGCAGCTGAGAATGCAGGAGTTGATGTTAGTGAGCCTGAAAGCAAACCAACAATCATTGCTACAAAGCCGTCAATGTCTGTAATTGTTTCTGCACCGTAGCCGAAAACGTGCTCACCAAGCATAACACAGCCTAAAGCAGAAAGACCACCCATAACAATGATGATAAGTCCGATAAGTACATATGACTTAAAGTTCTTTTTCATATTAGCAAAGAACTTAGGGCCTGCAATAAAGCCTACACTTGTTACGAAAAGAATCAAACCGAAGGTTTCGATAATAGATAACCAGTCGTGCTCAAATTCAATAGGCTTTGCACCGATGTTTGTCATAAGGTCTGAGCAGAACAAAGCACCAAAAAGAAGTGCTACTATAAATACACCTGCATCTCCTAGAGATACGCCTTTGATTGTAATTCTACCTAGTGCGTAGCCTGCAAGTAAAATTGCAAACACGCAGAACAGGAAGAATGAAATACCTGTAACAGGAATAACACCGCCAAACAAATTCATTTCATCTACTCCTCAAATAATTATTTAATTTTATACTACACATCATTTAAAATTGTGAAAAGAATTTAAAACATATTTTACACTGAACAAACACCGACGTACTTCAAAGACAACAGCCTCTGAAGTACGCAGTATGAAATACAGTACAAAAATATACCTAAATTTTTTATATTTTTAATGGTGTTTAGCTTTATATTACTTTCTACGGTAATCAGGTAGTAGCTTTGGAGAAACAGCCTCAGTTTCGATACCAGCCTCTTTAATCTCATTTTCAAAGCTTGCTACGTGGTCAAGTGTTAGGTTACCAACTGTAACATCCTTAGCCTTAGCAGCAGCACTCTTACCAGCACTACGACCGAATACAATAATATCTAGCAAAGAGTTACCCATTAGACGGTTTCTGCCGTGGATACCACCAACAGCCTCACCAGCTACAAATAGGTTCTCCACCTTTGTTGTCATACAATCTGGTGTAATATCAAGACCACCATTCTGATAATGAAGTGTTGGGTAAACGATGATAGGCTCTTTACGAATATCAATACCGTACTTGCCGAACATACGCATCATAGCAGGAATACGCTTTTCGATTGTACCCTCGCCACCGATTTTCTCGATCATTGGTGTATCTAGCCATACGCCTAAGCCCTGACCTGTTTCTACACCGTTGCCTCTTGTGCTACACTCACGAATGATAGAAGCAGCAGCAACGTCACGAGTTTCTAGTGGGTGCATAAATACCTCACCCTTGCAGTTTACAAGCTTAGCACCTAGTGAACGAACCTTCTCTGTAACCAAAGCACCAAAAATCTGCTCTGGATAAGCAGCACCTGTTGGGTGATACTGTAGTGTTTCAGCATATAGTAGGTTAGCACCTGCACGATAGCCTAGTACAAGACCGTCAGCAGTAGCACCATAGTGGTTAGATGTTGGGAAGCCCTGATAGTGCATACGGCCAGCACCACCTGTAGCGATGATAACTGTTTTAGCCTTAGCAACTAAAAGCTCCTTTGTTTCCATATTCATTAAAACAGCACCAGCAGCGTTACCGTTTTCGTCAAGGATAAGCTCAATAGCTGATGTAAAGTCTACTACTGGAATCTGACGGTTAAGAACCTCATCACGAAGAGTTCTCATAATTTCAGCACCTGAGTAGTCCTTAGCAGCGTGCATACGCTTTCTTGATGTACCACCACCGTGTGTAGTAATCATTGTACCGTCAGCGTCCTTATCAAACTCAACGCCTAGGTTGCTTAGCCACTGAATAGCCTCAGGAGCGTCGCATACTAGCTTTGATAGAAGCTCACGCTTAGCAGCAAAGTGACCACCACCAAAAGCGTCTACAAAGTGGATTGCAGGAGAGTCGTTCTCTTTATCAGCAGCCTGAATACCACCCTCTGCCATCATTGTGTTAGCGTCACCCATACGAAGCTTTGTAACTACCATTACATCAGCACCAGCCTCGTGAGCCTCGATAGCAGCAGATGTACCAGCACCACCAGCACCGATGATTAGAACATCTACATCATAATCAGGTGTTGATAGGTCTACGCTGTCAGCAGTAATTCTGCTGTGAGCCTGTAGCATTTCTGCAAGCTCCTTTGGAACCATCTGACCCTTGTTAGGGCCAATTTTTAGCTCCTCGAACTCGTCCTTTTTATAGTCAGGGTGATATGCAGCAAGCAAATCTTCCTTCTGCTGTGCTGTCATACGAGCTGGCTCAAGAGCAATGTTATTTTCTCTTGCAGCCTCAACAGCCTTTATAGATTCTTGAAATTTCTCTGAATACATATTCTGTAGCCCTCCTTACTTCTCTATTTCACGTGTGTTGTAAAGCTCTTTCATCTCATCGATTGGCTTCTGCATTAGAGCCTCGATAAGCTCTACAAATGAACCGTCCTTAATCTCCTGAACACGGTTGTCAAGGTGGTCACACTTTGGAGCAAGATATTTACCGTTAATTCTTCTAGCAAGCATAGCAACCTGTGGGTGTGAAATACCTGCTGGGCAACGAGAAGAGCATACACCACACATTACGCAGTCAAATGACTCCTCTGCACACTGCTCGAAATCGCCACGCTGAGCATAAGCGATATACTGCATTACATTCAAGCCCTGTGTACAGCTCTTTGTACAAGCGTTACAGCCGATACAAGCGTAAATTTCTGGATACAGCTGCATCATAATAGCCTCTGTTGTGCTTACCTTTTCCATATCATAAACCTGCTTAACAAGTGGGAAGTAAGGAAGTGTAGCAATGTACATATTCTCTTCAACCTTTGTCTGGCAAGCAAGACATGACTTTAGCTCACGGTCGCCCTTAATACGGTAGATAGTAGCACAAGCACCACAGAAACCGTTACGACAGCCACAACCACGAACTAGCTGATAGCCTGCATATTCCATTGCGTTCATAATTGTTAGATTGTCCGGAACCTGATATTTCTTTCCGAACAGAAAAATGTTAACCATATTTTCCATTGTTATTCTCTCCTTGTATCAATACTCATCTGGTAGCTCATCAAGTTCATCAAAACGGAATACAGGACCATCTTTGCAAATATACTTTGAGCCTACATTACATCTGCCACACTTACCTATACCACACTTCATACGCATTTCTAGTGTAGTATAAATCTGCTCCTTCTCAAAGCCAAGAGAATAAAGTCCGTCCAATGTAAACTTAATCATTATAGGAGGGCCACATAGAATAGCTGTTTTATTTGTATCAAAGCCAAGCTCCTTTACATAGTTAGGTACAAAGCCAACATGGCCGTCCCAGCCCTCTTGTGGGTTATCTATTGTTAGGTGAACATCAACATTAGTGTCGTTTGTCCACTCCTCGATAATTTCTTTATAGTCTAGTAGGTCGTCCTTACTTCTTGAACCGTAAACAATATCAATTTTACCGTAACGGTCACGATAATGACGACAGTAGTTGATAACTGAACGAAGTGGAGCAAGACCAACACCACCTGCGATGAATAGCATATTTTTGCCAACAAATTCGTCATCAACTGGGAATGGTGAGCCGTATGGTCCACGAATTGTAACCTGCTGACCAACCTCTGCCTGATGTAGCCACTCTGTTAAGCAACCACACTTTTTAATTGAGAATTCCATAAATTCTGTGTTTGTTGGTGAAGAAGTAATAGAGAACATAGCCTCACCTACACCTGGAATAGATAGCATTGCACACTGACCAGGTCTATGCTCAAAAGGCTTTACGCCGTCTGGAGTAACAACACGGAATGTTTTAATATCTGGAGTATCAATGCGAACATCTGTAATAACTCCAAGCTTTGGGATTAAAGCTTCTACACGCTCATTCATTATTTGTTACCTCCAACTGTTTTCATTACTTTTACAATATTCATAGAAATAGGACACTTTGCAAGACAACGTCCACAGCCAACACAGCCAAACATACCGTCGTTATTCTCTGGGTAATATACAAGCTTGTGCATAAAACGCTGACGGAAACGCTCAACCTGTGTAAGTCTTGGCTGACCAGCTGACATCTTTGTAAAGTTTGAATACATACAAGAATCCCAGCAACGGAATCTTACAACGCCCTTACCTGTATTGAAGTCCTTAATATCATAGCACTGACATGTAGGACATACAAAGGTACAGGTACCACAGCCTAGGCAAGACTCTGAAAGTGTTTTCCACTCTGGAGCATCGAAAAACTCCTGAGTTTTACCAGCACCAAACTTGTCTGCTGTTAGGCTTGCAAGTGGTAGCTTGCTCATAATCTTAGCTGTTTTCTCCTTCTGAGCGTCAACAGCCTCTGTATTGCACTCCTCTGTAAGAGCCTCAATGCTCTTTAGTAGTGCCTCGCCCTTTTCTGTGTTGCTCTGCCAGAAAATCTCTGTTTCTGTTTTCCATACAGAAATATCGCCTGCTGGATTTGTTGCGTCAACACCAAAGGTCTGACAGAAGCAGGTTTCTGATGGCTTTGTACAAGCAACAGAAATTATAATACCGTGCTCTCTGCGTGAAGCATAGTAGCTGTCGATTGGCTCAACAAGGAATACTCTGTCAAGAACATCAAAGCTCTTAACATCACAGGCACGAACACCGAATACTACGAAATCCTCTGACTCCTCACGAGTGTCGATAATTTCGATATTCTTACCCTCTGTTTTAAACTCTACAAGGTTTTCCATCTGTGGGAAGAAGAAATCCTTAGGGCTTCTTACAGTGTTAAGAGCGTTGCTCCACTGCATACCTTCTGCCCATTTTGTGTAAGTAGCTTTGCCGTTAGCGTCATCTACAGGCATATATAATGTAGCGTTTTTAGCTATCTCAGCAAATACAAGATTTAAAGACTCAAGTGAACACTTACGCATCGTTCTCACTCCTCTCGAAAACCTCTGAAGGCTCTAGGTCTTCTGTTGTGTAGTTAACAAGTGGTGCTCTTGAGCCTACCTCTGCACCAGCCTGATACTCACCATAGAAGCTGTCTATATCTTTAATAAATTTACGGTTTAATAGGTGTAGTGGAATGTTCTGAGGACATACTCTTGAACACTCACCACAGTCTGTACAACGACCTGCTACGTGGAAAGCACGAATGATGTGGAACATCTTCTCTTCAAAGCTATTAGCAGGAGCCTTGTTTTCTACAGGTGACTTAGGATTGTCGAATACACACTGCTCACAGGTACAAGCTGGGCAGATGTCACGACAAGCGTTACAACGAATACACTTTGAAAGCTCATTCTGCCAGAAAGCAAAACGCTCGTCAGCTGTCATCTTCTCTAGCTTTTCAACCTCGTCAAAACGAGCAGAGTCGATAACGTCGCCGTCTTCACCAATAAGCTCGTCATAAGCAACGTGCTTTTTACTCTTACAGTTTACACAACGCTCTGCAATAACCTCTGCTGTATTTACTACAACAGGCTCGTCCTCGTAAATGCTGTGTACAAGCAGTGTATCGTCCTTACACTCAATAGCAGAAATACCCTCGCAAACTGCCTTTACCTTTTCAGCGTCAACCATACCCTCACAAGGAACACCAACTGCATAAACCTTTTCACGGTCAAAACGGTGCTCAGTTAGAAGCTGATTGAAGCTGTATGTATCACAAGGCTTAAGGAATACAAGAATCTTTCCTTCGCTCTTTTTTGTTTTAGCAACAAGATACTTAGAGAAATTGGCACCACAGAAATCGTTCCAAACAAAATTCTCTGTAATATCCTCAGCTGTTGTAAAAACAGCAGGAGTAATATCGTAATCGAATTCACCCTTTTTCCAGCCAAGTACAGAAGCTACTGTACCGTTTTCAAGAAGTGAAATCGCCTTTTCAACTAATACTTCACGCATTACTTTTTGCATCTTAGGTCCTCCAATCTCTTGTTTTCACCAAGACTTGCAACTGTCTGTGCGAAATCGTTCATTGTAGCAGCAAATTTAGCACCCTCTGCTGCTGATACCCACTCTACACGAGTTCTTTCCTTTTCAATACCTAGATAATCTAGCATTGAGAAAAGAAGAGCCATTCTACGACGAGTATAATAGTTACCGGAAGTGTAGTGGCAGTCGCCAGGGTGACAACCACAAATGATAACACCGTCTGCACCACGCTGGAAAGCACGCAAAATAAACATTGGGTTTACACGGCAAGAGCAAGGTACTCTGATAATTTTTACATCAGCAGGGTAAGCTAGTCTGTTATTACCTGCAAGGTCTGCACCAGCGTAAGAACACCAGTTACAGCAGAAAGCCACGATTAAAGGTTTATATTCGTTTACTTGCATATTGCATCCACCTCCGCAATAATCTGTTCAGTAGCAAAGCCATTTAGGTCCATAGCACCTGATGGACAAGCAACTGTACAAGCACCACAGCCTTGACAAACAGCTGGATTAACCTTTGCAACTCTGCGAATTGCAGTTGTTCTGTCTGGCATACGGAACTCTTTATTTTCATAAGTAATTGCACCATATGGGCATACTCTTTCACAGGTTGAACAACCGTTACACATCATCTCGTTAGAATGTGCAACACATGGGTTACTTGTTAGCTTATCCTTAACAAGCAAGCCTATTACCTTAGAAGCAGCAGCACTAGCCTGTGATACTGTTTCTGGAATATCCTTAGGACCCTGACAAGCACCAGATAGGAATACACCTGCTGTTGGGCTTTCTACAGGTCTTAGCTTAGGGTGAGCCTCTGTAAAGAAGTCGTTTGTATCCATACTTGCTGTTAGCATTGTAGCAAGTGGACGTGCAGACTTATCTGGCTCGATAGCAGCAGCAAGAACAACAAGGTCAGCGTCGATATGTAGCTGTTTGTTGGCAATAAGGTCAGAAGCCTGAACCTTTAGCTTATCACCCTCTGGTGAAACCTTACCAACCATACCCTTAATATAATGAACGCCAAAGTCCTCAACTGCACGACGATAGAACTCGTCAAAGTTCTTACCAGGTGTTCTTACATCTATATAGAATACATAAACATCTGTATCAGGATACTTATCTCTTGTAAGCATTGCGTGCTTTGCAGTGTACATACAGCAAATCTTTGAGCAATACTCCTTACCCTTTTCAGCACAAGCGTCACAACGAGAGCCTACGCACTGTACAAATACGATTGTATGAGGGTGCTTACCGTCTGATGGACGAAGTAGCTTACCAGCTGTAGGGCCTGCTGCGTTTGTTAAACGCTCAAACTCAAGAGATGTGATAACATCCTTTGACTGGTTATATGCGAATTCATCAAACTTATCCATACTGATTGGATTAAAGCCAGTTGCAACAACAATTGCACCGTACTGCTCCTGAATGAACTCGTCCTTCTGTGTATAATCAATAGCACCTGCTGTACAAACCTTTGAACAAACGCCACACTTACCAGTTTTTAGCTTTGTACAATAGTTAGGGTCAATAGTTGCTACCTTTGGTACAGCCTGAGCAAATGGGATATAGATAGCATGACGGTTATCCATACCAAGGTTAAACTCGTTTGGTACCTTCTTCTGAGGACACTTCTCTACACAAGCACCACAGCCTGTACAAGCGTCTTCATTTACAAAACGGGCATTCTTCTTGATAGTAACATCAAAGTTACCAACAAAGCCCTTTACATCTGTTACTTCACTATATGAGAAGATACGGATTTTATCATTCTGTGCTACGTCAACCATTTTTGGTGTAAGAATACAAGCTGCACAGTCAAGTGTTGGGAAGGTCTTATCAATCTGAGCCATCTTACCACCGATTGTAGGCTTCTTCTCTACAATATCAACAGGGAAGCCAGCATCTGCAATATCAAGTGCAGTCTGAATACCTGCAATACCACCACCAATAACCAAAGCACGCTTAACTACTGGAGTTTCACCAGGAGTAAGTGGTGTGTTCAGGTTAACCTTAGCAACAGCAGCCTTACCTAGAATAATAGCTTTTTCCGTACCAACAGGCATCTCTTTATGTACCCAAGAGCACTGCTCTCTGATGTTTGCAATCTCAACCATATAAGGGTTAAGACCAGCCTCAGCAGCTGTTTTACGGAATGTAGCCTCGTGCATACGAGGTGAACAAGAGCAAACAACAATACCTGTTAGGTTATGCTCTTTGATAGCGTCTTTAATTACATTCTGACCTGCCTGTGAGCACATATATTGATAGTTGGTGGAAAAGACTACACCAGGCTCGTTTTTAAGTGCTTCAGAAACTGCTTCTACATCTACTGTACCAGCAATGTTACTTCCACACCAACATACAAAAACACCAATTCTCTGCATTTTATCTTTTCCTCCTTACTTACTGTATTTTCTAAAGGCACTTACCAATGCCTGCTGTGGAATTTCGTCGTCTAGCATTGCAGGCACAGCGTCTGCCTTTAGGCGATTTGCACCCTGCTTGCGTATTGCCTCAAGACGAACAGCCTCTACAAGCTTTGCAGGCTCTACGCTACGAGGACATCTGTCGATACAAGCAAAGCAAGAAAGACAACGATATAAAGACTCTGAATTTAGAAGTGGCTCAATATCTCCACTTTCTACCATATATACAAACTGATGTGGATGATACTCCATCTCGTCGTATGCTGGGCAGGTTGCTGAGCATTTACCACAACGCATACATTTTTTAGGATTAACACCGCTTGAACGGATTATCTCCTGCTGAAGATACTCATTTGACTTATTCATTTGTATCCTCCTTTACACCTAAAGCCTCTGCAAGTAGCTCTGTCAGATATACAACAGGAATATCTGAGCCACTCTTCTCTAGGTTATATTTACAAAGTGGGCAAGCTGTTACAATCATTTCTGCCCCATTGTTTTTAGCACTGCCTGTTACTGTCTGGCTCTTCTTTGTTGCAAGCTCTGGGCTTTCCATTCTTACATAGCCACCACAGCACTCGTTTCTGTATGAGTAAATTACAGGCTCTGCACCGATTGCACGGATAAAGTCCTCCATAATCTGTGGATTTTCTGGGTCATCCATCTGCATTACAGAGTTTGGTCTTAGAAGCAAGCAACCATAGTAGGCTGCAATCTTCTTACCTGTTAAAGGATTAACTACCTTTTCCTTTAATGTGTCAAAGCCAACAACATCACGCAAAAGCTCAAGATAGTGGTAAACCTGAGTTGAGCCATCATATGGTGTTTCGTCAGCCATATAACGGTTTGCCTTGTCTGCAAACTCTGCGTCGTTCTGCATAACATAGTTTGTCTGCTTGATAACATTATGACAGGCTGAACATACTGTTACTAATGCCTGCTCCTTGCTCTGTGCTTCTTTTAGTGCACGCACAGAAGACAATTTTGTGGCAACTTCTTTTCTGTCTGTAGTGAAAACGCCACCACAGCATTGCCAGTTTTCTATTTCTTCAAGAGTAACACCCAAAGCCTCGGCAGATTTTCTTGCATAAATGTCAAGGTCTTTTGCCTTTGTTTTGAGGGTACAGCCTGGGAAATAACTTACCTTCATTTTGGTACCTCCAGTTTATAAAATTTCATCTTAACGGAACAACTCGCTGATTTAAAAGGTCGGAAGTCCGATTTTATAAACAAGCCGTTTAAACCATAAAGCTGATGAAAGCTTTATCGGCTGTTTTGTCAGCACCTAGCCAATGTGGCAATGTCGCTTTAACGACATTGCAGTGAAATATCTGCTTCGCAGATATGATGTTCGCCTTGTGACGAATGATGTTTTGCTTATCGCAAAATGATGTTTTTACCCTTACGGGTAAAAGCTGTAGGTCTGCGACGCTATTTATATATATTTATTCCAGCTGTCGCTGATACTAGCTTACATTGCCACTATTGAACCAGGTACTGTATTTTATACTTTTAGATTTAATAGTCAAACAGTATTACAAATTAGAAAGTAATCTGATTGATAACGTTCTTTAGGCTGTCAGCACTCTTGCGTAGAGCTACGATTTCTTCGTCGTTCATTGGTAGAAGAATCTTATTCTCTGCACGCTTGTTACCAACAACTGTTAGCAGGCTTAGACATACATCCTCAATACCATACTCGCCGTGTAGCATTGTTGATACTGTTAGAGGTGTGTCGATGCTCTGTAGCAGGCTCTTGCATAGGTGGCATACTGAAACTGCTACTGCATAGAATGTAGCACCCTTACGCTGAATTACCTGACCACCTGACTTCTGTACATACTCAAGAATTTCTGCACGGTTGATTTCTGGATAATCAAGACCATTGTGGTGAAGAATAGCATTACGGTACTCCTCAGCTGGTACATTACAGATATTTGCATTTGACCAAGGAATGAATGATGAATCACCATGCTCACCAAGTACATAAGCGTGTACGTTCTGCTGGTTGATTTCGTAATCCTCACCTAGTCTTGCACGCAAACGAGCTGTGTCAAGAATTGTACCAGAACCGATAATTCTCTCCTCTGGTAGGTCTGAGCACTTGCAGAATGTGTATGTTAGAATGTCAACAGGGTTACTTACGATAACATAAGTAGCATCTGGTGCATAACGAGTAATCTGTGGAATAATCTGCTTTGTGATGTTTACATTTGTCTGAGCAAGGTCTAGTCTTGACTGACCAGGCTTTCTAGCTACACCAGAGGTTAGTACAACGATGTCAGAGCCAGCTGCATCTGCATAGCTACCTGCATAAATGTTGCAAGAATGGCAGAAAGGTGTACCCTGAAGAATGTCCTGTGCCTCACCTAGTGCCTTTTCATTGTTAATGTCAATCATTACAATTTCTGAAGCAATACCTGCAACAGTCATTGTGTAGGCGATTGTAGAGCCAACGCTACCGGCTCCGATAATAGTAATCTTGTTCATAATTTGCTCCCTCTTTTCCTATTTTTAAAAACCAGTTCGATTTTTAATTGGTTTTCAAGCGTTTTTCAGTTCGCAGAACAATAAGCAAAAATTGGTAAAAAAACTAATTTTTAAGAAATTTTGTATTTTGCTTTTACTGTTTTTTCTTCTAAAATCAAGATTTAAACCCAATTAGCTCATTATCTGTCATACGTTCTAAGTATAACATATAACGCTACAAAAATCACTACTTTTCGTTAAATTAATAATTATTTTTCAATATTTCCACTTTATAACCAATATAAAAGCTGTTATATATACCACTAGCAAAAGCAATAATCAAAGCCACATATATTGTATCATCTGTAATACAATATATGTGGCTTTGCCCTTATGTGCAAATATTTGTTTATGTATAATTTTTTGCTTAGCCTTCAGGCTGATTATCTGCTTTAAAATCTGCTTTCAAAACAAAAACAGCTTCATCCTCTATAACGTCATCTCTCTGCTCAACCTCGGTATCAAAAGGTACTGTAAATGCAGGGCGTACAGCCATACTGCTTTGACCCTTATCATAGACAGCTCGCTTATTGCCTACAGTCCAGAAGGTATCATAATTCCAAATTTCTGCAGTTCTTAGCCATTCATTATCAATCGCCATAAACCTACCTATATTTTCTATCTTTTCTCCCTCTTTAACTGCCGATTTAACTCTTATTCCCCATTCACTTGCAGACAGCAAGAAGATTTTTCTGGTTACAAACTCAGTTCCTCTTGTCTTCAGATTAATATTCAATGCGTCGTTTGTAGTTACCTCTACTCTGGTATTGTTCATAATATCCTGCATAGTATCTGAAAAGCTATCTATAAACGTATTATTCAGGTAATTATCAAGCTCAGTCTGAGGATAATAATTAACACGCTTGCTTTTATTCATCTGCATTTTTTCATCTAATGGCTCCTCACGCAGTAGCAGTGTATTATGATTATAATTACCTGTTACTACAACATAAGGTATATATTCCTCATTTTCTTTTATATAAACCGTATAATGCTGACTATGACCAGCCATTTCGCCTATAACCACCGGATTAGCAACCTCTTCGTTTTTAGTGAATTCACAAGAGGTAGATATGCATAGCATTATCACAGACAGTAATATAATTAACGTTTTTTTCATTTATGTAAGCTCCTCACCTATGTTTAATAAAAATTTTTACTCTTACTCCTACAGGCAAATTTGTTCCTATTACACCTATATTCATATAAAAACACTGTACACAACATATTATATCATCAAAAAGAAATTAAACAATAGGCTTATAGCTGAATTATATAAAAAGATTGCTTTTACAGGCTTATTTTTCTTGACTTAAATATAGTTTATGTTTAGAATAGGTTTAAACTGTATTTGTTAATATGACATTTGTAACTATAAAAAATTAAGGAGTTTTAATATGAGCATTGAATTTGTAAAAATTGAAGGTGGCGTTTGTGCTGCTAAGGGCTTTTCTGCAAATGGTTTAAACTGTGGAATAAACCCAAACAAAGCTAAAAACGACCTATGCCTTATATACAGCGACAAGCCTTGCAACACAGCAGCTGTATATACACAAAACAAGGTAAAGGGTGCACCTATTATCGTAACAAAGAAAAATTTAGAAAAAACCGGTGGTATTTCTCAGGCTGTAATAGCTAACTCAAAAAATGCTAATACCTGCAATGCCGATGGCGAAGAAAAGGCAACAAGAATGTGCCAGCTTACAGCCGAGGCATTAAACCTTAAGCCAGAGGAGGTTATTGTAGCCTCAACAGGTGTTATTGGTGAGATTTTACCTATTGAGCCTATCGAAAACCACATAAAGAAGCTTGCAGAGGGTCTTTCTTACACAGGCAACGAAAAGGCAGCAACAGCTATTATGACAACCGACACAGTAAAGAAAGAGGTTGCTGTACAGTTTGAGCTTAACGGTGTAAAATGCACTGTTGGTGGTATGGCTAAGGGTAGTGGTATGATTCACCCTAATATGGCTACAACACTTAACTTTGTTACAACCGACCTTGCTATTTCAGCCGAGCTACTTCAGAAGGCACTAAGCGAGATTGTAAAGGTTACATACAACTGCTTAAGCATTGATGGTGACACATCAACAAACGATATGATTTCTGTAATGGCTAACGGTATGGCTGAAAACGCAGAGATAACAGAGGAAAATGCTGACTACGAGGTATTCAAGAAGGCTCTTTATGAGGTTCTTATGAATATGACAAAAATGCTTGCTAAAGACGGTGAGGGTGCTACAAGAATGATTGAGTGCACCTGTGCTGGCTCACCAGACCTTGACACAGCTATTATCGTAGCAAAAAGCGTTATTCGTTCACCACTGTTCAAATGTGCAATTTTTGGTAGCGACGCAAACTGGGGTCGTATTCTATGTGCAATAGGCTATGCCGAGGCTGATTTTGACATTACAAAGGTAGATGTTGATATACGCTCATCAAAGGGCACAATAGCAGTATGTCGCAATGGCTCAGGAGTTAAATTCTCAGAGGACGAGGCTAAAGTAATCCTTCTTGAGGACGAAATTTATGTTGACATAAATCTGAATTCAGGCTCAGCCACAGCAAAGGCATGGGGCTGTGACCTTACCTATGATTATGTAAAGATTAACGGTGATTATAGATCTTAATTTATATTAAAAGCAAATTCGGGTTTGTAGGAAAGTTACAGGTTAGCACAAACCAAAACCTAAAGTTTGGGTAAAGCCTTTTCAAAGGCTTTTGGGGTTAAGGGGTGAAACCCCTTATGGG
>JAXJTP010000119.1:0-10064 GCA_036309525.1 Acutalibacteraceae bacterium
ACGAGAAGTTAAAGGGCGTTGCCCTTTAAAATCCCACAAGGGCTTTCAGCCCTTGACCCGATAAACTTTTGAAAAAGTTTAATCAAAACTTTTAAGTTTTCTCACCTTTGGTGTGAGCGTTAGCTCACACCGACAAACCCAAATTTAACAAATAAACAATTATTATATTAAACAATTCCGAAAGGCGGTGTTAGTTTGCCACCAAGAAAGAGTAATAAAGATAAAAGACCACAATCACCAGCTATAAAAGGTGTTATAGACGGTGCTGGTGAGGTAGTACAGCAGAAAATTGCTACTACTATTGAAGAAAACTATATGCCATATGCTATGAGCGTTATTCTAAGCCGTGCTATACCAGAAATTGACGGCTTTAAGCCTAGCCACCGTAAGCTGTTATATACAATGTATAAAATGGGCTTGCTAAGTGGAGGCAGAACAAAATCTGCTAATATAGTAGGTCAGACAATGCGACTAAACCCACACGGTGACAGTGCAATTTATGACACTATGGTAAGACTAAGCCGAGGCTACGAGGCTTTGCTACACCCTTATATAGACTCAAAGGGTAACTTTGGTAAATTTTACAGCCGAGATATGGCATGGGCTGCCTCAAGATATACCGAGGCTAAGCTTGACGCTATATGTAATGAGCTTTTCAGAGATATTGATAAGGATACTATAGATTTCGTAGACAACTACGACAACACTATGAAGGAGCCTACACTTTTACCTGCTACATATCCATCTGTATTAGTTAATGCAAATACAGGTATTGCAGTAGGTATGGCAAGTAATATTTGTTCGTTCAATCTTAAAGAGATCTGCGATACAACTATTGCACTTATCAATGATGAAAACCACGATGTAGCCTCAACTCTGCCTGCACCAGATTTTTCTGGTGGTGGTCAGATTATCTACGATAAAAAGGTATTCGACGAAATTTATAAAACTGGTCGTGGTAGCTTTAAAATGCGTTCAAAATATACCTATGACAAAACAGCTAACTGTATTGACATAACAGGTATACCACAATCTACAACCAGTGAGGCTATTATTGAGAAGATTATAGACCTTGTAAAGATTGGTAAGGTTAAGGAAATAGCTGATATCCGTGACGAAACAGGCTTAGACGGTTTGAAAATTACCATTGATTTAAAGCGTGGCACAGACCCAGACAAGCTTATGCTAAAGCTTTATAAAATGTCACCACTTGAAGACAGCTACAGCTGTAACTTTAATGTGCTTATAGGTGGTGTGCCTAGAGTTTTAGGTGTTAAGGAGCTTTTAGAGGAATGGATAGCCTTCAGAGTAGAATGTGTTCGCAGAAGAACATATTTTGACCTTAACAAGAAAAAGGAAAAGCTACATTTATTACGAGGCTTACAGGCTATTTTGCTTGATATAGATAAGGCTATAAAAATTGTACGAGAAACAGCAGAAGAAAACGAGGTTGTGCCAAACCTTATGATTGGCTTTGGTATTGACGAAATTCAGGCTGAATATGTAGCCGAAATAAAGCTTCGTCACCTTAATCGTGAGTATATTCTAAAGCGTACAGAGGAAATAGAAAATCTTGAAAATGAGATCGCAAAGCTTGAGGGTATTCTTGCAAGCAAGGCAAAGATTAAGAAGATAATCGTAAAGGAGCTTACTGAGGTTGGCAAAAAGTACGGTCAGCCACGAAAGAGCATTCTTATATATGCTGATGAAATTCAGGTTGCAGATGATGAGGACGAAGCTCCTGATTACCCTGTAAGCGTATTCTTTACTAAAGAGGGCTACTTTAAGAAGATTACTCCACAGTCACTTCGTATGAATAGCGAACAAAAGCTGAAAGAGGGTGACAGCGTAATATTCAGTGCCGAAACCACAAATAACGGAACAGACCTTATCTTCTTTAGCGATAAAGCACAGGTTTATAAGGCAAAGGTAAGTGACTTTAAGGAGCTTAAAGCAAGTGCGTTAGGTGACTATGTTCCTGCAAAGCTTGGAATGGCAGAGGACGAAAAGGCTGTATTTATGGTGCTTACTAAGGATTATTCCGGTACTATGATATTCGCCTTTGAAAATGGTAAAATCGCAAAGGTTCCACTATCTGCATACGAAACAAAGACTAACCGTAAAAAGCTTACTGGTGCATACAGCGATAAATCACCACTTGTAGATATTCTTTACCTGCAAAAGGATTGCGAGGTTATGCTTACATCTAGTCAGGGTAAAATGCTTTTATTCCATACAGGTGCAATTTCAGAAAAAACCTCAAGAGCAACAATAGGTGTAAATGTTCTTACAGTAAAGAAAGGACACAGACTTGTTTCTGCAAAGCTGTATAACGAAGGCGATTTAGCAAAGCCAAACAGGTATCGCACCAAAACCCTACCTGCTACAGGTTCAACACTATCAGCCGAGGATAAGGCTGAACAGCTAAGCTTGATATAACGTGCCTGCAAGAAGATATGATAAAAATTTTATATATGGGTTGAAAAAAGCAAAAACTTGTGATATTATTATTAAATGAATGACTTTGATTAAAAACATAAATTTATAGAAAGGACGATAGCGATATGACAGTTGTAGATTATATTGTAGGAGCTGTACTTATAGTATTTGCAATTATTATGATTTTTGTAGTTATTCTTCAAGAGGGTAACACTAAGGGCGTAGGTGTAGTAACAGGTGGTGCTGATACATTTTTATCAAAGAATAAGGCTCGTACTCTTAACAGCAAGCTTGCTCGTTGGACAAAGTTCTTAGCAATTGGCTTTGCTCTGCTTGTAATAGCACTTAATGCAATTGATTTCTTTATGCACTAATTTGAAATTAATGTTTACTAAAGGCTGTGGTTAAATCCATAGCCTTTTTATTTTATTAAAGTCTGTTGATTTGGTATAGCTATTTCGATTACAATAGTAGGTAACAGCACAAAAGCTATGTAGCCTGTTAAAGCTATATATGTAGCTGAAAGTGAGAAAATATACAGATAAAATATATAGACTAAGTTGTATAATTAGATAACTTTGCAAAATTTATAGCTTATGTACATATCGCATAAAATAAATGATTACAAAAGGCTATAAATCGAGGTTGATAGCCGTTAAATGCTAAAAAAACTGTGAAAGATTAACAGATGTTTTTAATGCTAATAGTGCAAAAACAACTAGATACTGTAGTATAGTTGATATAAAAAAATTTATATTTTGTACCTTAGTAACAAATTTAACAATTTTGTTACAAATTTGAATTATCTGTATTGACTTTGAAAAGATTTCTGTAGTATAATATGCTTACTGAAGCATGGACTTCGGAAAAACTATATTATTTTTTAGGGAGGAAATTTCCAATGAAAAAACTTGCTAGTGTACTACTATCATCAACATTAGTAGTATCAATGGCTGCAGTAAGCGCTATTTCTGCATCAGCAGATGTTACAGAGCTACCAGCAGACTGGAATCCAACAGCATACAACTACACAGTTGTAGGTAACGAGGGTCTTCTAGGTGCTGATGCATGGCAGCCAGAGAACGACGCTTACAACATGACTTACGATGAGAAGGCTGGTATCTGGTACCTAAACCTAACAGGTGTTGCTAATGACGGCGTAACAGACTTCGATTACGGTGCTCAGTACAAGGTAGTTGTAAGAGATTATCTTGAGGGTAACCCATGGGAGTTCTCATTCAACGAGAATGGCGTAGCTTACGGTCTAGATTCAAACTCACTTGTTGATTTCGGACTAGAGGCTGAGACAGCTAAGACTGTAACAATCACATTTGATGGTCAGAAGACAGCAAGCTGCATCGACAACCCATACACACCAGCAGCTGATGACGTAGAAGAGCATACATACTTCGCAGTTGGTAGTGGTCCTCTATTCGCACCAGAGTGGACAGCAGACGCAGAGGCTTATAAGATGACAAAGGGCGAGGATGGCATTTTCTCAGTAGAGATCCCTGTAACAGAGGATATGTGGGAAAGCGACATCAGCTACAAGGTTGCTCAGGATGGTACATGGGATGTATCATACAACGATAAGGGTCTAGCTACAGGTCTAGATTCAAACGCTCTTCTATACATCGAGCCAAACACAACATCAGTTATCATCACATTCAACCCAGAGACACTATGCACAGCAGCTGCTTGTCAGGGTGCTGAGGCTCCAACAGAGCCATCAGAGGACGTAACAGAGCCATCAGAGGACGTTACAGAGCCAACAGATGATTCAACAGAGCCTACAGATGACTCAACAGAGCCAACAGATGACTCAACAGAGCCAACAGATGATTCAACAGAGCCTACAGATGCTACAAATGCTACAACAGCTACAAACGCTACAACAGCTACAACAGCTACAACAGCTACAACAACTACTACAACAACAACTACAACAACAACAGGCACAAGCTCAACAGCTACAGGTAAGGTTGCAACAGGTGACAGCACATCAGTTGCTCTACTAATCGGTATGCTAATGCTAGCTGGTACAGGCGTTGTAATTGCTAGAAAGAGAATTGCTGAATAATTTTAAATTATTTAAGATGATTTAATTCTTTTTTGTCAGCCATCCTTCGGGATGGCTGATTTTTTGTTTAAATGAAATAGAATTTTAGAAGTTTAATTATTAAAAAATAGTATCGCACTTCAATTCGAATAATAAAATAGTTACAAAATTGTTTATTTTTACGAAAATTTAAATAAGATATTAAAATTATTGAAAATATATGAACGTTGATGTATAATAATCTTACGAAGTATTGTCTTCGGATATAATATTTATTTTTAAGGAGGAAAAAGACAATGTCTAAGAAAAAAGTACTTAGCGTAGTTCTAACAGCTGCTATGGTTGCTTCTCTAGCAACAGTTTCTGCTGTAACTACATCTGCTGCTGATACTCGTGGTAAGATTTATTTCGATTCTACAGGTCTAGGTGGTAAAGCTGGCGCACAGCGTGGCACATACTATTGCTATGTTTGGAATGGTGCTAGTGGCGAAAATATTTATGGATGGGATAACAAGAATTTAAAGATGACTAATGAGGATGGCGAGAACCTATACTCATTCGATATCCCAAAAGCAAATGCAGATGGTAAAGAGATCAAAACTGATCTAGTTATCTTCCACGCTCTAGGTGGAGAGCAGACATACGATACAACATTCAGCGATGCTTGTATTGGTGATACAGCTTATGTTCTTGACGAGCTATACGAGAACCCAGTTGATAGTGCTCAGACTTGTAAGGCTGCTGCCTGGAAGAAGAATCTAGATCAGGGTGCTCACATTGCAATCACATCAACAGGTAAGGTTCAGGGTATCGGTATCCTAGAGGGCGAAACAGCTGAGTCTATTACAGCTAAATTCCAGGAAACATATAAGGCTGGTATGGAAGAAGGCAAAACAGGCTATGATAACCCAGACCTTCTAACAGAAGCAGCTTACAATAGCTTTGTTGAGGAGATCAACAGAATTATTATCGAGCGTCCAACACCAGCTCCAACAGAGCCAGAGGAAGAAACAACTCCAGACGAGGAGCCAACAACTCCAGACGAGGAGCCAACAACTCCAGATGAGGAGCCAACAGCTCCTGTAGAGGATCCAACAGACGCTGATGTAGTTGACCCATACGGTCGTATCCCTGGTCTACCTCTACCAGCTGATATGAACGTTCCTGCAAAGAATGCAAACCTAGATGCATTCAAAGAGTCTAAGGACTTCCCATCAGATTGGAACGGTTACTACAACGTTTACTACTTCGATGTTCCAGAAGAGTGGATTACAGAGCACAAGGATGCTAAAGACTTCGAGGTAGGCTTCTATTGGTTCTGTGGTGGTCTAAGCAATGGCGAGTGGCCAGGCGTTGCAGCTCAGAAGCTATCAGTTCTTGATGAGAACGGTAACGACATTTACGCTGACAGCAACATCTACTACGGTTTTGCTCCAGCATTTGCTACAAACATCATCTGGAACAATGGTATCAGTGATAAGGTAGCAGAGAACAAGCAGTATAAGCTTCAGACTAAGGACATCAAGGTTGATGATCCAATGAGCAATAACATTTCTAATGCTCTATATGAAATTGATGATACAATCGAGGGTGCTTACATCACAGGTTGTCTAGGCTATGTTGCTGAAATCGAGCAGGTTCTTAACCCTCTAACAGGCGAGCTTCAGGATGTTTATAAGGTTGAGTGGAAATACTTCAACCCACGTACAGGCGAAACAACAATGGATCCTCTAAAGGATGCAGATGGTAATATTGTTACAGTTGAGGATGAGTACTGGGGCTATAGCAAGGTTGCTGTTAACCCATACTTCGACCTAGACTATGACCACGTAAACGAGGCTGAGGTTCCAACTGAGCCAGAGCCAGCAACTCTACCTCCAACATCAGCTCCAACACAGACAGCTACAAATGCTACAACAGCTACAACAACAAACTCTAACACAAATGCAGGTAAGGGTACAGTTGATACAGCTGGTGATACAGCAGTTGTTGCACTAGCATCAGTTCTACTAGCTGCTCTAGGTGTTACAGTTGTTGCTCGCAAGAGAAGAGAGTCAACAAACGCATAATTAAATAAAGTTTAATATAGTATTTATACTTGTTAAATGATTATTTTAGGTGTACATCGTATGGTGTACACCTTTTTTTATTATTAACAATCTGTTTCTTGACTTTTGAGATATAATGGAATATCATCTAATAAATAGAGATTATGGCAGACTATAGGGTCTTATTTTCTTTAGAAAGGTGTGAATATATGGATTTTTTATCTTGGTTCAATTTTCCGTTTCTCAATGTTGTAATTGACTTTGCATTGCTGGTTATCAGAATGCTGTTGCCTATATTGGCTGTTATTATAGTTTTTCAGTGCTTTAGCTCTATGAGAAGGCACAGAAGAGATGAGGACGCTCTTATTATGCTTGTAAATCCTGCTACCTCTGAAAGTACACCCGTATTATATTGGGAAAACTCTATTGGTAGGGGTAGAGGTAATGATATTATGGTTGACGATATGACAGTGTCACGAGATCACGCTGTTTTGTTAAGACGAAAAGCAGGTTGGTTTATAAATGATGTAGGCTCGAAAAGTGGAACCTATGTAAACGGTGAGCAAACAGAGGGGCGTACACCTATAATGATAGATGATGTTATAAGCATAGGTGATACAAGCTATGTAGTAAAACGTACAGACGATGTTATACCTGATAGTCGCTCATGGTTTTTCAGCAGAGCAAAGAATAAAGCCAGCATAAAGGCGTCACACCTTATGCTGTTGATTTCGGTATTTCTTTTCTTTTTTGCTGTTGAGGCATCTTTATGTGACGAGGTTCAGGACTTTCAACCATTTTTAATATGGGGATTATTTACAGCAGTAAGCTGGATGTTCTATATAGTTTCTACTAAGATATTAAAAAGAATAAACTTTGAGCTTGAAGCACTGGCGATTTTTTTGAGTGGTACAGGCGTAATGATGCTTGCAAGACAGGTTTTTAAGCAGAGTATTGTCCAAACTCTTGCGATGATTGCTGGTATGATTGGCTTTTGTATAATTATAAAGTTTATAGAAAATCCAGACAGGGTAGAAAGCTTCAGAATACCTATGTATATTCTTGCTGTGTTGTTTTTGGGAATAAATTTAGTATTCGCAAAGATAACCTATGGTGCTGCACTGTGGCTTAACATAGGTGGAGTTTCTATTCAACCGTCGGAGCTTGTAAAGGTTATTTATATCTTTATAAGTGCCTCTGCTCTTGATAAGCTATTGACAAAGGGGAATTTGCTACACTTTATCATATTTTCAATGGTATGTGTAGGCTCATTAATTATAATGAGCGACCTTGGTACAGCACTTATATTTTTCTGTACATTCCTGTTTATTTCATTTATGCGAAGTGGTGATATAAAAACTGTTATATTGGCTCTTGTTGGAGCAGTAATGGGTGCAGTTTTTGTTATTTCATTTAAGCCTTATATTGCAGACCGTTTTAGTGCGTGGGGTAAGTGCTTTGAGCTTGCCGACAGTACAGGCTATCAGCAGGCTAGAGTTTTAACATATTCAGCAAGTGGTGGCTTGTTTGGTGTAGGTGTTGGTAATGGTTACTTAAAATATGTATTTGCGTCAGAAAGCGACCTTGTATTTGGATTGCTTTGTGAAGAGGTAGGCTTGATTATTGCTGTGGCAATTTTTGTTTGTATTATTGGCTTAGTAATTTATGCCAGAGCAATTACAACAAGAAGTCGCTCAACCTTCTATTCAATATCAGCATGCTGTGCAGCTGGTTTAATGCTTGTACAGTCGGCACTGAATGTTTTTGGTGCAACAGATATTCTGCCACTTACAGGTGTAACATTGCCTTTTGTAAGCTTGGGTGGTTCAAGTATGATTTCGTGCTGGTGCCTGCTTGCGTTTATAAAAGCAGCAGATGAAAGAACCTACGCTGTAAAGAAAGTAAAACAGAATTGATGTCTATATAAATTTTCCTTTACGAAAGGAGGAATTATAGCTTATGAGAAAAACCCGTTCAAGAACAACTATTGTATTGATGATTGCATTGTTGGTAATATTAGGTGTTGTTGTATTTATGGTAAGAATTGTTACAAATTCTAATCAGTGGATACAGCATAGCTATAATGGTCATTTATCCAGCAATGGAGGCTTAGCCTCGGCTGGCACTATCTATGATAGAAACGGAATACCTCTTGCATATTCAGAGGATGATCTAAGACTATATAATGATGATTATACAACACGACTTTCTACACTTCACGTTGTGGGTGATGACACCTTGAATATATCAACAGCCATTCAAAGCTCATATCGTTCAAATTTGATAGGCTTTAACTATATTTGGGGGCTTGGATTGCCAGAGTCGCTAAAGCACGGTAATGATATTACTCTTAATATAGATGTTAACGCCTGTAATTCTGCATATAACGCATTGAATGGCTATAACGGAGCTGTAGTTGTTTACAATTATAAAACAGGTGAGGTTATGTGTAGTGTAAGCACACCAACCTATGATCCATTTGACCCACCAGTGATAACAGAGGAAAACGAAATGCAGTACGACGGTGTTTATGTTGATAAGGTTCTGGCTGGCAGATATACACCAGGCTCAATTTTTAAGGTTGTAACATTAGCATCTGCCTTGCAGAATATAGAGGGTGTAGAGGACGAGATTTTTACCTGTGATGGAAGCACAATGATAGGTGGAGAAAAAATCAGCTGTATGCATACTCATGGTGAAATAACTATGAAGGACGGACTTGCACAGTCCTGTAATATAGTTTTTGCAGAGCTGGCAGAGCGTTTAGGCAAAAGCAAGATGACTGCAACTGCCGAGCAATTAGGCTTTAATAGCTCATATACAATCAATGGCACAACAACAGCACAAAGTACCTATGTTGTTAATAAGGCGAATAAAAACGACCTTGCGTGGTCTGGTATAGGACAGTACACACTAGAAACAAATCCAATGCATATGGCTATTATGTGTGGTGCAATAGCAAATGGTGGTTCTACTGCATTGCCAGATGAAATAAAATCAGGTGCAGTTGATTTGTCCTTTGATAATATTAGTGGAATTACTCTTATGGACTCAGAGCTTGCCTCAAAGCTTGATGAATATATGAGATATGATGTAACAAGCTACTATGGTGACGGATTATTCCCATCACTTACTGTATGTGCAAAAACAGGTACAGCTGAGGTAGGAGAGGGCAAAGAGCCTCACGCTTGGATGATAGGCTATTCTCAGGACGAGGATATTCCACTAGCTTTTGCTGTAGTAGTAGAGAATGGTGGCTACGGTTATAGCACAGCAGGCCCTGTTGCAGTATCAGCAATGGAAGCCTGTGCAAGCACATTAAGAGCAGAGGCTAATTAAATAACAACACAGAAAAAGCGATGGAGTTTATTTCCATCGCTTTTTGTTATTATGATACAAATTTGGGTTTGTTGGTGTGAGCTAACGCTCACACCAGAGGAAAGACAGCTTAAAAGTTTTGATTAAACTTTTTCAAAAGTTTATCGGGTCAAGGGCTGAAAGCCCTTGTGGGATTTTAA
>JAXJTP010000120.1:0-14813 GCA_036309525.1 Acutalibacteraceae bacterium
ATAATATTAACCTCCGTTATTTATTTGGGTTTGTCGGTGTGAGCTAACGCTCACACCAGAGGAAAGACAGCTTAAAAGGTGTGATTAAACTTGTTCAAAAGGTTATGGGTCGAGGGCAAAGCCCTCGTGGGATTTTAAAGGGCAACGCCCTTTAACTTCACGTTAATTCCTAAAATGCCGTTGAAAACGGCATTTTAAAAAGACGATTATGAGTTTAGGGCTTCGCCCTAAAAACCCACAAGGACTCTGTCCTTGACCTGCCAGCCTTTGAAAAGGCTGGACCCAAACTTTACGTTTTGCTCTATCGTAGCTTATGCGTAACTCCCCAACAAACCCAAATTTATCCTTCAATATATACAATACTAAAATTATATAGCTGTATAAAAAATATGTCAATTACAGTACATTTCAGACGGTGTTCTAAAAAGCAAATGCTCATAGCTTTACACAGCTATTTCTATTTGATATAATTTGCGTATGTAATTATATTATACTGTAAAAGGGTGATTTTAATGGCTTTTATTTTTGACGCACACGCACATTATGATGATGATAAATTTAATGAGGATAGAGAAGAATTGCTTACAGCTATGCCTGATATGGGTGTAGGCTGTATTGTTAATGCTGGTGTAGATATAGAAACATCAAAATGGGGATTAGAGTATTCTGAAAAATACGATTTTATTTACGCTACTGTGGGTATTCATCCCGAAAGTGCAGATAATTTGCCACACGATTATATAAATCAGCTTGAGAGTCTTGCAAAGCATAAAAAGGCTGTTGCAATAGGTGAAATTGGTCTTGATTATTACTGGGATAACGTGCCACGAGATGTGCAGAAAAAAGTGTTTACAGAACAGCTTGAGCTTGCTAAGGCTATGAATTTGCCTGTGGTAATTCACGACAGAGATGCACATGGTGACACTATGGATATTCTAAGAAAATATAAGCCACAGGGGTTATTACATTGCTTTTCTGGCAGTGTAGAAATGTGTAAGGAGATTGTAAAGCTGGGTATGTCTATCAGCCTTGGTGGAGTAGTAACCTTTAAAAACGCAAGACAAAGCGTAGAGGTTGCAGAATATATTCCACTTGACAGACTACTGCTAGAAACCGACGCACCTTATCTTACACCTGTACCCTTCAGAGGTAAACGCTGTGATTCATCAATGATTAAATTTACAGCTATGAGAATTGCAGAGATTAAGGGTATTAGTATGGAAGAGCTATTAGAAATAACAGCCAAAAACGCTTGCAGATTATACAATATAGAGCTATGAAGGGGTGCTTAAAATTACTTTTATTCTGCTTTTTAACAGTGTCGTTTCTGATAAATAGCAGTACACCATATATGGCGAGTGATACGCTGTGTGCATTTCTTGAGTCTCCCTGTGAGGTAGAGAAAAATAAAAGCTTTACTGTAAGCCTACAGGCTGAATGTAGCACTGCTATTGGTGCTGTTATGTTTACCATTGAGCATAGTGATAATGTTGAATACAGTGAATGCAGGGTGAATGACAGTGATTTTGGATATATAGAGAAAGTGTATAGCAATAACAGGCTTTCTATAATCTATGTTAATACAGCTGGAATTGTAGCAGATCAGCCTGTTAAGCTTGTTGATATAACCTTTAAGGCTTATAATGCACCAGCCACTGCATATTTTAAGCTTTACACAAGCAACTGTGCCTCAAGCGATGAAAAGCCTCTTATAAGCGACAGCGAAAAGGAATACAGCATTAATATTGTAGAAATGGTTGCAGATACACAATCAGCCAGTGAAGCTGAGCTGAAAAACAACCCGATAATAAGCGTTGATTGCAATGAAAATTCATCATCTGAATCATCAGCTGTGAATAAAAGCATACCAGACAATAAGTCTGACCTGCCAAGTACACCTGTTGTAGATGAGATAACAGTAGTAAGCAGTATAGATATAGCAGAATCGGGTGATATTAAGCTTTTTGTTGCAGGCACCGTTTTTGCAGTAGCAGTTTTAGCTGTTATAGGTATAAGCTATAGCACAGGCAAGAAAAAAGCCAACGTAAATATAGACAAAAACAAATAGCAATATTATATAAGCAGTTTTACTAAAAATATTTGCTATTTTAATATTCTTCTGTTATAATATAAGGAAAAGCGAAGTGTTTTAAGGAGGTAATTAAAAATGAAAATAGATTTTGAAAAGGTATGCTACGACGAAGAAGGACAATTTCTTTTATTTAAGTCTAACCCAGAAAAATATTATCTGGCAAGGGTATTAGATTTTAAGAACGGTTTACGTTTTGACAATACAGTTGAAAATTCAGAGAAAATAGTAAATGGTAGCTGTACAACCTTTGAATATTTGCTTACAAAGGACGAATTTGAGCTTTACGAGTCAGATAAGGAGTCTTTTGTAGCCTTAATTAACAGATTATGTACAGAAGCACCAGCAGACAGATTTCTAAAGGCATTTACACAGGCTACACCACAGTCAAAGCCAGAAATGCTAAAGGTAAAGTCAGGCGAGCCTATCGACACAGAGATAAATCTGATAAAGCAAATGCAGACAGAGCTAAGAGAAGGTAGTATGGCTATTGCAGACGAGTTTAAAAAGTTCTTAGCTGGAGAAAACGACCTTGACATTTACTTTGTTCATTCAAGTCATCTTAATAAGATATTCCCTGCAATTGATTTTGAGGGTAAAATCTTCTTTGTAGAGAACGAAGACAATGTAAAGGGCTTAATAGAGGCTACAAAGATTTTTGAAAATCAATACTATAAGGTTAACGGTGAGCAGGCACTGGAGATTTTGAGAAACTGTAAAAAATTTGGTGCCTTTAAGGTAATGTACTGCAAAGCAAATGGTACTGCATATGGCTTTGACAGAGATGAGCTTTTAGGAGAACCAACAGAGGACAAATGGAGTACATATAACTCACCTATATACAATGCGTTTATAAGATGTATTGAATGTGCAGGCATTGAAAATCCACAGGTTAAGGCTAACCAGATGACACTTACAAGTCAGCTAAGTCACCATATTTTCAAAACAACCTTCCTTGTTCCACTTACAAAGTCAGCCGAGCAACAGCCTGAAACAATTGTACTTTCAAGAGCTAGTGAGGCTTTATATAAAGAAAAGGAATTTGCTTTCTTGGGTGCAGATGGCTATAAGTATGTGCCACTTGAGGGAAATGAATTTACAGCAACAACATTGGTTAACTCAAACGACAAATCTCGTGCATTACCTTTGTTTACTGATTTAGAGGAATTTAATAAGATATTCAATGGTAAGGCTGTTCCAATAGCTGTAACACTTGACGAAGCCTTCTCAATGCTTAACGAGCTTTGCAACATTATAATATTCAACCCAGCTACACTTGCCTTTGTATTTACTCCAGAGGCTATGAAGCAGATGAAGGAATTCAGCGAAAAGCCACCAACAATATTTAAGCCAAAGGAAGAGGCACCAAAGGAAAAGCCAACAACAGTACAAATGCCAGCTCCATTGCCACCACAGGCATCAACAGAGGATATTCTGCATTTAGTAGCTAACCAGATTAACAGAGATGAAGCTGTTAAAAAGGAACAGACAATGATAGCTAAAAAGGAAGACGATGAAGCTACCGAAAAGGCAGAGGAAAATACAGACAACGCTGATGAAGCTGTAGACGAGGTTGCAGAGGTAGCAGAAGCTGAAGAAGCTTCTGAGGAAGAAGCAACAGACGCTACTGACGAGGCTACAAACGATGATACATCAGATAAAAAGGGTGGCTTCTTCAGCAGATTTAAAAAGAAGAAGAAATAATTTGAATTTTGCTTATTCAAAATAATATTTACAACAAAAGGTCAGCTCTCATAGCTTGTTGAGAGCTGACCTTTAATTTTATATTCAAAGGCTTTGATAAAATAAAGGGTAGGTAAATTGGGTTTGTAGAATTAATTAAACCCTAAAACAACCCTTGATAATACAGTTTTTAAAGCTTGAAGCAACAGGAAAGCTGTTGTATTCCTCCCAGTCAATATTATTGGCAGATACCCTGTAAACATTGTTATCATTCCAACGCAAATTGAATAGATAAAAATCTCCGTATCCGTCCATTGCAAAGGGTAACGCATATGGCATAAATTCCGAAAAGGAATATATTTCATAAAATTCCATTATTTCTGCAATAGAAAACATCTGATATTCTCTTTCACCTTTTAAAAAGCCTCCACCGTTGCTTTCCTCTAAAAACTCAATATAATCCTCTGGTAAATCACATATCGGAAAATCATTATTTCTCAACCATATTTTAAGCCTGTCTATTTCGCTTTTTTCTGCACGTGGCTCTGATTTATAAATTTCTGTAAAAAGCTCTAACATACTCATCTTGTTTACCCCCCATAATTCAATATGTTTCTAACCACATATTGATATCATCATAATTTTTAACCTCAACACTGACTAATTGGTTTATAGTAAACAACTCTTTACCTTTATATACTGCAATAAAATCCTTTCCTTTAACAATGGTTCCTTGAGGATAAAAAAACTTACATATTCCTTGCACAGTCTTTCCGATAAAATATTTTTTCTTTGTAAGTTCCCACTGCTTTTTCTGATGTTTTAACATACACTGCCAAAGATTTTCAAAATCTTCTTTGGAGGAATTAATAACAACACCTTCTAAATCAGTTTCATTAACCTCTCCCTCTGCTAAGCAATCCTCTAAACAAGAAAAATGTAATTCACCATACTCGTCAAGAATAATCTCTCTATTTGCATAATTATCGTAATTCAGCTCAAACCAATACTTTTCAGTTTCTAGGGTTAGTAATAAATACCTCATATACACACCTTGATAGCATTTTAAAAATCCCACTGTATATTAAATACACAGTGGGATAATATCGTTAATACAATATATTAAAACGCAATTTTCTTGTTGATGTACTCAACAAGCTCGTCTATCTTTACTCTTTCCTGATCCATTGTATCTCTGTCACGAACAGTTACACAGCCGTCCTCAACTGAATCAAAGTCGTATGTAATACAGAATGGTGTACCGATTTCGTCCTGTCTACGGTATCTTTTACCGATTGAGCCAGCCTCGTCGTAGTCTACCATAAAGCTCTTTGAAAGCATTGTGTAAACCTCGTCAGCCTTTTCAGAAAGCTTCTTAGATAGAGGTAGTACAGCAGCCTTGAAAGGTGCAAGTGTTGGGTGAAGTCTTAGAACAACTCTTGTATCCTTTTCAGAGATAACCTCCTCGTCGTATGCCTCTGTCATAAGAGCAAGGAACAGACGCTCAACACCTAAAGATGGCTCGATTACATAAGGAACGTACTTTTCGTTTGATTCCTGATCGAAGTACTCTAAGCTCTTACCACTTGTATTGATATGCTGAGTAAGGTCATAGTCTGTTCTGTCAGCAATACCCCATAGCTCACCCCAGCCGAATGGGAACAGGTACTCAAAGTCAGTAGTAGCCTTTGAATAGAAGCATAGCTCGTCTGCTGAATGGTCACGTAGACGTAGGTTTTCTTCCTTCATATTTAGTGAGTATAGCCAATCACGGCAGAAGCCTCTCCAGTAGTCAAACCACTCTAGGTCTGTGCCAGGCTTACAGAAGAATTCAAGCTCCATCTGCTCAAACTCTCTTACTCTGAATATAAAGTTACCTGGTGTAATTTCGTTTCTGAATGATTTACCAATCTGTGCAACACCAAATGGAACCTTTTTACGGCTTGTTCTCTGAATGTTAGCAAAGTTTACGAAAATACCCTGTGCAGTTTCTGGACGTAGATAGATTTCGTTTTTGCTGTCTTCAGTTACACCCTGAAATGTTTTAAACATAAGGTTAAACTGACGAATATCTGTAAAGTTGTGGTTACCACAGTTAGGGCATACAATGTTGTGCTCGTTGATGTAATCCATCATCTGCTCGTTAGACCAGCCTGCAACGTTTGTACCGTCAAAATCCTCAATAAGATTGTCTGCTCTGTGTCTTGTTTTACAATCACGGCAGTCCATTAGTGGGTCAGAGAAGCCACCAAGGTGACCAGAAGCAACCCATGTTTGTGGGTTCATAAGAATAGCAGAATCAAGACCTACGTTATATCTGTTTTCCTGAACGAATTTCTTTAGCCAAGCCTTTTTGATGTTGTTTTTCAGCTCCATACCAAGTGGGCCGTAATCCCATGTGTTTGCAAGTCCACCATAAATTTCAGAGCCTGCGTATACAAAGCCTCTGTTTTTACAGAGAGCTACAATTTTTTCCATTGTCTTTTTACTGTTTTCCATGTTTATAAGTCCTTTCTCTATGTAGTTATAAACCTTTACCTTACATTTTAATATTAATATCAGCGTGTGTCAAGATTTTTCATAGAATGTAGGTGCAAATTATTATATAGCTGAGCACTGTAAATTTTATAAGCAAAAGCAGATAGCTATTATTAAAAAAGACTATTAATCAGGATTTTATGGTAAGCTTTTTGTGTATTCGTAGAAATGCTTTTTTGTTGACGGTTATAGTCGATTTAAGTTATAATTATAAAGATATTATAATTTGACGAGGGGCTTATGAAAAAGGTTTTATTTCTTATTCCAACGCTTGGCACTGGTGGTGCTGAAAAGGTACTTGTAAATCTTGCTAATAATCTTGATAAGACAAAATTTGATGTTACTGTACAGGCTATTTTTGACGGTGGAGTTAATACTCAGTTTTTGAATTCTGATGTAAAATACAAGTATGTATTTAAAAGGATAATCAGAGGTAATGTACAGCTGTTTAAGCTGTTTTCGCCTGAAACGCTTTATAAGTGGTTTATAAAGGATAAGTATGATATTGCTGTTGCATATTTAGAGGACGTAGCCTCAAGAGTAATAAGTGGCTGTAATGATAAGGATACAAAGACAGTAAGCTGGATTCATATTGAACAGAAGGATATGAAAAACCTTGCTACTGCATTCAGAAATCCAGAAGAAGCAAAAAAATGCTACAACAGCTTTGATAATGTAATATGTGTGTCTGAATATGTGCAGAAGGATTTTGTTGGAATTCTTGATTTTAAAAAGCATACAGAGGTTCTGTATAATACAAACGAAACAGAGCAGATTGTTGAAAAATCAAAGGAAGAGGCACCTATTAAAACAGATGATGAATATATAAATATTTGTGCTATAGGTACACTTTCACCTCGAAAGGGCTTTGACAAGCTTGCCAGAATACATAAAAAACTTCTTGATGAGGGTATAAAGCAAAGGGTTTATGTGCTTGGTGAGGGCTATTACAGAAGTACTCTGGAGGAGATTATAAAGGAAAACAGCATAGAGGATACATTCCAACTGCTTGGCTATGATACAAATCCATATAAATATATAAGAGCCTGCGATTTATTTGTATGTGCGTCAGAGGCAGAGGGCTTTAGTACTGTTGTTACAGAAAGTCTTGTAGTAGGTACTCCTGTTGTAACTACCCGTTGCTCTGGTATGGAGGAACAGCTTGGTTATAATAACGAATACGGTATTGTAACAGATAATAACGAGCAGGCACTTTATGAAGGTATAAAGGAAATCCTTACTGAAGAGGGTAAGCTTGAATATTACGCAGAAAGAGCCTTGGAAAGAGGAAAAAGATTTAATAAAGAGATAACAGTAAAGGCTGTAGAGGATATGCTTGAAGAACTGTAAGCAAAGCATTACTGTTTAATAGAGGAAGGTATAATATATGAATTGTGATAAGAAGATTTCTATAATTATTCCTGCTTATAATATTGCACCATATTTGCCACGCTGTTTAGACAGTGTGCTTGAGCAAACATATACAAATTTAGAAATTATAGTAGTAGATGATGGCTCAAAGGACGACACAAGAGCTGTAATAGAGGAATATGCTGAAAGAGATAATCGCATTGTACCTGTTTATAAAGAAAACACAGGTGTTTCGGACACAAGAAATAAGGGCTTAGATGTTGCTACAGGTGATTATATAGGCTTTATTGATGGTGACGACTACATAGAAAAGAATATGTACGAAGTGCTTATGAGTAATGCAATAAAATATAATGCAGATATATCTCATTGTGGCTATAAATTGAAATTCCCAGAGAATGAGTATTATTTATATAATACAGGTAAGCTTATAGAGCAGGATAAACAGCAGGGCGTTATTGATTTATTAGAGGGAACTATTGTTGAGCCGAGTCTGTGTAATAAGCTTTTTAAAAGACATACAGTTGAAAACGTAAGAATGAAAAGAGAGCTTAAAAATAACGAGGATTACCTTTTTAATATTATGGCATTTGCAAATTCAGAAAAATCTGTTTTTGAGGATAAGGCATTGTATAACTACATAATGAGAGTGAATTCAGCCACAACCTCAGCAGGGCTTACATATAACAAGGTGTTTGATGCTATTAAGGTAAGAAATATTATCACCGAGATGTTTGAAAATGACAGCAGGGTTTATCCTGTTGCGTTACATTCTCAGCTGAAAATAGCTATACAAACCTATCGCAATGTTACAACAAATAAACAGGCTAAGGAATTCAAGGGTGAACAGGGCAATATAAAAAAGCAGGTTACAGAGCTTTATAAAAAAATAAAGCCACTTGGAGTAATAAGCAAAAGAACAAGGATGGATTCAATTTTGATTATTTATTTTCCTGTTTTATTTAAGCTGTTATACATTCTCTATTCAAAGACAATAAAAAACAGAAGCAAAATATATAGCAACAGCGTTTGAGGTGGTAAAATGAGTAATCCTTTAATAAGCGTTATAGTGCCTATCTATAATGTAGAAGACTATTTACGAAGATGTGTAGATAGCATAATTAACCAAAGCTATAAAAACCTTGAGATTATTCTGGTTGATGACGGTTCTCCTGATAATTCTCCGAAAATTTGTGATGAATATATTGAAAAGGATAATCGCATAAAGGTTGTACATAAGAAAAATGGTGGACTTTCAGACGCAAGAAATGCTGGTATGGAGGTTGCCACAGGAGAATATGTGTCGTTTATAGACAGCGACGACTGGATTGATGTCGATTTTATAAATTCGCTATATAACGGTATAAAAAGTGGTGCTGATGTTGCCGAGTGTGCAACCAGACTGGTTGACAATGACGACAATACCCTTAGCACAAGAGGCTCAAAGGAGGGTAAAATAAGCAGAGAAGAGGCACTTGCAAAGCTTATTACAGAGGACGGTGTTTATCAGACTGTGTGGAATAAGCTGTATAAGAGAAGCCAGATAGAGGAGCTTCCTTTTGCTGTGGGAAAATACCACGAGGACGATTTCTGGACATGGAGGGTATTTCTTAAGATGGATAAGCTTTACCTCTGTGAAAAGCCAATGTACAATTATTTGCAAAACAGAAGCAACAGTATAATAGGCTCGTCATATTCGCTTAAAAAGCTGGATGGCATAGAGGCTAGATATGAGAGAATGCTAGGGCTAAAGGATATTGAGGTAGCAGGAGATTTGGCTGTAATAGCCTTTGTAAATACTCTTATCTACAGTATGCAATCCTCGGTTAAATATCTTAGCAAAGAGGATAAGGCTACAGCCTTAAAAATACTTATGGACTATAAAAGGAAGGTAAAGCTGACAGCCACTCAATATAATATGATGACTAAAAAAGAAAGAATGTGGATAAGGCTGTTTATGCTAATGCCAAGGCTGACAGCTGAAATCAGAAGCAAAACAGGCATAGGCTTTTGATTTGAAAAATATTTGGAGATGAGGTGTTTATATGTCAATTCCAAAGATTATACATTATTCCTGGTTTGGTAAAGGGCCAATTCCAGAAAAGGATTTGAAATGTATAGAAAGCTGGAAGAGGTTTTGTCCAGATTATGAAATTATCTGCTGGAATGAAGATAATTATGATATTAATAAAAATCTTTTTATAAAGCAGGCATACGAAAATAAAAAGTTTGCTTTTGTTTCTGATTATGTAAGATTAGATGTACTATATACCTATGGTGGACTTTATTTTGATGTTGATGTTGAAATAATTAAAAATATAGATTCATTGCTAGAGCACAAGGGCTTTTTTGGTCTTGGTGAGGCTGAAGGTGGCTACTATGTAAGCTGTGGGCTAGGCTTTGGTGCAGAAAAAAATCTTGAGCTTCTTAAGGATATTATGTCTGTTTATGAAAATAGTAGCTTTATTTTAGAGGACGGCTCTATGAATATTAAGCCAATTCCAATTATAACAAATGAGATATTGTACAAAACCAAGGGTGTAAGCTTTGACGAAAATAAATTTTATAATATAGATGATGTTGTTATATATCCAACAGAATATTTTGACCCTAAAAATTACGATACTGGTAAAATAAATATTACTGAGAATACTCTTACAATACATCATTATGATGGCTCTTGGGTAGATGAGAATTTGAAGCTACATAGAAAATACAGTAAAATTTTTGGTGACAGAATAGCGTCTGTGCTGGTTAGATGTATAACTGCATTTAGAAAAGAGGAAAAAAAGTAGTATGGTTACGGTATTTACACCTTTATACAACAGAGCATATATTGTAGAGCGTTTATATACCTCTTTAAAAAATCAGACAATAAAGGATTTTGAATGGCTGGTAATTGATGACGGCTCAACAGATAATGCACAGCAAAAATTTGAGGATTGGCAAAGGCAGGACAATGGCTTTGAAATTCGTTATATTAAATGTGAAAACGGTGGAAAGCACAGAGCAATAAACAAAGGTGTATTATTAGCAAAGGGTGAGCTGTTTTTTATTGTTGATTCAGATGATTGCTTGCCAGAAAATGCAATAAGCAAAATTATCGAAATAGAAAAGGGTATCGAAAATAAGTCGGAGTTTGCAGGTCTTTCGGGTGTAAGAAGAACCTTTGAGGATAAGCTGATAGGAACAACCTTTGATAGCGACTATATAGATGCAACTGCTCTCGAAAGAAATAAATATGGAATTACGGGCGATAAATCAGAGGTTTTCTATACTGAAATTCTAAAGAAATATCCTTTTCCAGAATTTGAGGGAGAAAAATTCGTTACAGAGGATGTTGTATGGTCAAGAATTGCTTTTGATGGCTATAAAATCAGATGGACAAACGAGGCTATTTATATAGGTGAATATCTGGACGATGGATTAACAAGCCAAGGCAGACAAATATACATAAACAGTCCTTTGGGCTATGCTTTGTATGTTAAACAGATTGCAGAGTTCAGAAATATGAGCAAAAGAGAAAAAATTGCCCATTATTACTATTATTACTACGACCTTAAGGGGAAATATTCTCTTAGAGAAATATCAAAAATGCTTGATACATCAATGCTGTTATTAGGTGCCAAGGCTATTGAAATGCGATTGCGACAAATTTTGCACAATATTCTAAGGCGATAAGCATTGTTTTGGAGGGTGTGCAGAATGATAGAAAATAAAAAGGATTTAGTTGAATATATGAATACTGACAATTCCTATTTTCTTAATCAGGATAAATGGTCAAGATTTATAATGCATATAACAAAGGATCCGGATAGTCAGATTTATAAATACACTAAATATTTAAGAAAACAGGAGTATTACAGTAATACCTGTAAGGGTAATAAGCTAAAGGTTTTATTGCATCTCTATTATCAAAGGCGTAAAAATATATATGGAAACAGGCTAGGTATTCTGATAGAGGAAAATTCCTTCGGAAAGGGTCTTAACATATATCATCACGGAGCAATTATTGTTAATCCTAGAGCACGTATAGGAGAAAACTGTAAGCTACATGGTAATAACTGTATAGGCAACGACGGAAAAAATTTTGGTGTGCCTGTAATAGGGGATAATGTTGATATTGGCTTTGGTGCAAGCGTAATTGGCGATGTAAAAATAGCCAATAACATAACAATAGGTGCTGGTGCAGTGGTTACGAAGTCGTTTTTAGAAGAGAACATAACTCTTGTAGGAATTCCGGCAAGAAAGCTATAGCGTCTGATATTGTACATAAGGTATATGTTAAATAAAAATAAGGGTATTTCCCAAAAAGAAATACCCTTTTAAAATTTATTTTAGTATATTTGAAAATTACAACAAAAAAACGAGCCTACAAAGTAAACTCGTTTTTGGTGGATCATCAGGGACTCGAACCCGGGACCTACCGGTTATGAGCCGGTTGCTCTAACCAACTGAGCTAATGATCCATTTGCTATTGCTAGGATATTATAGCAAGATTTTTAATTATTGTCAACACCTGTTAAGGTTTTTTTAAAAAAATATTTACAAATTTGAGAGTCTTCTATAAAATATAGTAAGGTATAGATTAGCTTTGCTATGATTTATAGTATTTGGAGGGGATTTTTTTGAATTTTATTCTATATGACCCAACGATGATATTTATTATAACATTTTTTGTTATAACAGTATTTTCGTTGATTGGTACAAGAAAAAACATTGGAAAAATAAACGAAAATGAATTTTTTAGTATCAATCAAACAAATTGGTTAAGAGGAGTTGCTATATCCTGGATAGCTTTTTCTCATTATTATCAGGACATAGGAGCCTCGTTTTTATGTGCATACATTGGCACCTTTGGTGTAGGCGTGTTTTTTTTATGCTCGGGCTATGGCTTGACTGTATCTAAATTAAAAAAGAAGGATTACCATAAAGGATTTTTGAAAAATAAATTGTTAAGAATTTATGCTCCGTATGTGGTTGCATTTATAATAAAATGGTTAATGGTGCTACTTATTCCTGTTGAATGTAATGACAATATATTTTTGAATTTTTTAACAGTAAGCCTACCTAATGCAGTAATATGGTATTTAAAGGTTCAGATTATAATGTACATAGTATACTATGTGATGATGCTTATTTGTAAGGATAGTAATAAAATGTTTTGTGGCAGTATATTTCTGTTAAGTGCAGTTTATATGCTTATAGGATATTTTACAGGCATTGAGAGTTACTGGTATCAAAATACCCTATGGTTTCCAATAGGCATACTTTTGGCTACATACAAAACAGAAATATTTAGCTTTATTCAAAAATATTTTATTCGCATATTTATTTTATGCTTGTTTTTCTTTGCGATTGGCTTTGGTTTAGTTTATTTAATAGGTGGAAATGCAATATACGAATTAATAATGACAAATGCTACAGTAGCCTGTATATTATTACTTTGTACAAAGCTTAATGGCGAGTCAAAGATTATGAAGCTTATGGGTAGATATTCACTTGAGATATATTTCTCTCATTCAATAGTTGCCACATTGGCAAAGGCGTATTTCCCTTTGGATAATACTATATTAGCCTTTGTTTTTATAATTGCTTCGGTATTAGTAGCTATACCAATAAAATTTTCAGCTAACAAAATTGTTGCTGTTGTTGATAAAATCACAAATAAATAATTATATTGCAATATAGAGAAATAAATAGAGGAAGATGTAATAATGAAAATATTGTTTGTGTCAAATGTAAGAAGTCATATAGGTCAATTTCATACTAATTTTATAAATTTATTGAAGGAAAACGGACATACTATTGATGTATCGTGCTTTGATAATTCAGCCGATAAGGACGGCTTTGATTTTAAGGCTATAAATAAATTTAATTTTATACCATTACAGCGTTCTCCATATAAAAAGGAGAATATTAGGGCTATAAAACAGATTAAGGAGCTTATTATAAAAGAGAATTACGATATAATACATTGCCATACTCCAATGGGTGCAGTAGCAGCAAGAACAGCAGCCAAGCTGGCAAAATCAAAGGCAAAGGTAATATATACTGCACATGGCTTCCATTTCTTTAAGGGTGCACCAAAAATGAACTGGCTGTTTTTCTATCCTGTAGAAAAAATGCTTGCTCATTATACAGATACGCTTATCAATATTAATCAGGAGGATTATAGCCTTGCAACTACAAAAAAATTCAAGGTAAGAGATGAGATAATAAAGGTAAATGGTGTTGGTGTTGATTTAAGTAAATTTTCAGTGGTAACCCCACAGATGAAGCTACAGCTTAGAGAGGAATATGGCTTTAATCACGATGATTTTATGCTGATTTACCCTGCTGATTTAGTTACAGGTAAAAATCAGGAGATGATTTTTAAGGCTGTGAAAATACTAAAGGATAAAATACCTGCAATTAAGCTTTTGTTGCCAGGACATCAGAAAATGATTGACGAATACCGAGAAATGGTTAAGGCTATGGGTATTGAGGAGAATGTTGAATTTATGGGCTACAGACGAGATATTGCAAGGCTTGTTGCTATGTGCGATGTTTCGGTATCTGCAAGCAGACGAGAGGGCTTGCCTGTAAACCTTATAGAGGCTTTGGCTATTGGTAAGCCTATTGTTGCTACAAGGGTAAGAGGTAACAGCGATATTGTAGAGGACGGAGTTAATGGCTTTTTAATAGAGCTTGATGACTACAACGATATGGCTGAAAAGCTGTTGAAAATTTACAGCGACCCACAGCTTGCCAAGAAAATGGGCGAAGAGGCTGTAAGGCTTTCTAAGAAATATTCAATAGAAGAGGTAAATAAAAGCCTTGCAGAGGTTTATAAGAAATATGGTGCAGCCTTCACCACAATTTAATACTGACGGATTTAGTATAAACAAATTTGGGTTTGTCGGTGTGAGCTAACGCTCACACCAAAGGAAAGACAGCTTAAAAGTTTTGATTAAACTTTTTCAAAAGTTTATCGGGTCAAGGGTTGAAAGCCCTTGTGGGATTTTAAAGGGCAACGCCCTTTAACTTCTCGTTAATTCCTAAAATGCCGTTGAAAACGGCATTTTAAAAGACGATTATGCGTTAAGGACTCCGTCCTTAAAACCTGTAAGGGGTTTCACATAATGCAACC
>JAXJTP010000121.1:0-16719 GCA_036309525.1 Acutalibacteraceae bacterium
AACAGCAGTGTAAATGCACCAGACCCATTTGCAGGCAATGAAACAATGGTGTTGAATAAAAATGACAACAGCAGTGTAAATGCACCAGACCCATTTGCAAGCAATGAAACAATGGTGTTGAATAAAAATGACAATAGCAGTGCGAATGCACCAAGCTTGAATAAAGCTTCTGATAATAGCTATAACAATGCAGTAGCACCAAACCCTTATGCAAACAATAATGCACCAAATCTAAACAAAGCTTCTGATAATAGCTATAACAATGCAGTAGCACCAAATCCTTATGCAAACAATAATGCACCAAATCTAAACAAAGCTCCTGACAATAGCTATAATAATGCAGTAGCACCAAATCCTTATGCGAATAACAATGCACCAAATCTAAACAAAGCTCCTGATAATAGCTATAATAATGCAGTAGCACCAAACCCTTATGCTAATAACAATGCAATAAATTTAAGTAAAGCCCCTGACAGCAATAGCTATAACAATGCAGGAGTACCAAATCCGTATTCAAACAACAATAGCTATAACAATCCAAACGCACAAAATTACTATGCAAATCCTTATGCACCTAATCAGCATAATAACTACAACAATCCAAGTATGCCAACTCCACCAAATGGTATGCCAGACCAAAGCTGGTATTCTCCAGCAGAAGAAACCAGAAAAAATGTTATAATTATAGTGCTTTCAATACTTGTTCCTATAATTATAGCACTTGGAGTTATAGGTGCAATTGTAGGTCTTGTTTTTGGAGCAGTTAGTAACGTAAAAGAGAGCGATGACTATAAGATGGCTTACTCCTATGTAGTTGACAGCAATAAAGCTGATAAATTAAATGCTTATGAGGACGATATTAAGTTTAAAGGCTATAAAGCGTCAGCTAATTTTGCTGCTGAAGGAACTTCACACGGAAGTAAAACAGAATATGCATTTAATGTTAAAGGAACTGAGCTTACAGTAGTATGCCATAAGAACGAAGCTGATGAATGCTATGTCTGTAAGGAATGTACAGAATTTAATTAAACTTATTTATATACCGATAATTAAAAGATCTTGTTGTGAAACAGGGTCTTTTTCTTATGAGAAATTTACGTGTTAGTAGAAATAGAAAGTTATTTTCAGATTTAAGCTATGACCTAATAACTCAAAATTTGTTTTGGTTAATTATCAACCCTCAACGTAGTTGATAATTAATGCTTGATATGATATACTTCTAACAAATGAATTTGAATTTAAACAGAATATAAGGAGTTTGAAATGAGTATATTAAATGTTGAGCATTTGTCACACGGCTTTGGTGATCGTGCAATTTTTGCAGATGTTTCGTTCCGTTTGCTAAAGGGAGAGCATATAGGTCTTGTTGGAGCAAATGGCGAGGGTAAGTCTACATTTATGAACATTGTAACTGGCAAGCTACAGCCTGACGAGGGTAAGGTAGAGTGGTCTAAGAATGTTCGTGTAGGATATTTAGATCAGCATACAGTGCTTGCACAGGGTATGACTATTGAAGATGTTTTGAAGTCGGCATTTGCTTATTTATTTGAATTAGAAGAAAAAATGAACGAGATTTGCGATAATCTTGGCTCTGCAAATGAGGACGAAATGGAGGAGCTTCTGGAGGAATTGGGTACAATTCAGGATACACTTACTCTTCATGATTTTTATGTAATCGACTCAAAGGTAGAGGAGGTTGCCAGAGCACTAGGTCTTATGGATATTGGTCTTGACCGTGATGTTACAGATTTAAGTGGTGGTCAGCGTACTAAGGTTTTGCTTGCAAAGCTATTGCTTGAAAAGCCAGATATACTACTTTTAGACGAGCCAACAAACTACCTTGACGAAGAGCATATTGTATGGCTAAAGCGTTATTTAATTGAATACGAAAACGCATTTGTTTTAATTTCTCACGATATTCCATTTCTTAATGAGGTTATCAATATTATTTATCATATGGAAAATCAGAAGCTTGATCGCTATGTTGGCGATTATAACCACTTCCAAGAGGTTTATGCAGTAAAGAAAGCACAGCTTGAAGCTGCATATAAACGTCAACAGCAGGAGATAAGCGAGCTGAAGGACTTTGTAGCAAGAAATAAGGCTAGAGTTTCTACCAGAAATATGGCTATGTCACGACAGAAAAAGCTGGATAAAATGGATGTGATTGAGCTTGCTGCTGAAAAGCCAAAGCCAGAGTTCAGCTTTAAAACAGGACGAGCTCCTAGTAAATTTATTTTTGAGGCAAAGAATTTAGTTATCGGCTACGACGAGCCTCTTTCAAAGCCTATTACAATATCAATGGAGAGAGGAAAAAAGATTGCACTTGTAGGAGCAAACGGAATAGGAAAAACAACACTGCTAAAGAGCATTTTAGGAATTATTCCACCGTTAGAGGGCTCTGTTGAGCTAGGTGATAATCTTCAGATAGGTTATTTCGAGCAGGAGGTGTCTGGCAATAACTCAACAACCTGCATCGAAGAAATCTGGAAGGAATTCCCAGCCCTTGCACAATACGAGGTGCGTGCTGCACTTGCAAAATGTGGCTTAACAACAAAGCACATTGAAAGTCAGGTGAGAGTGCTTAGTGGTGGAGAGCAGGCAAAGGTAAGATTATGTAAGCTTGTTAACAAAGAAACAAATATCTTGTTGCTGGATGAGCCTACAAACCACCTTGATGTAGATGCAAAGGACGAATTAAAACGAGCACTTCTTGAATATAAGGGCAGTGTGCTTTTAATCTGTCACGAGCCTGAATTTTACCGTGATGTTGTTGATGAGGTTTGGGATTGCACAAAATGGACTACTAAGATTTTTTAATCTTAATAAAAAGCCATTGAAAGCTTGAGAAATCAGCTTTCAATGGCTTTTGGCTTATACGCTTTTATGCTAAATTGTTGAAAAAATTACTTTTTATTTCCCTTCAGAAAAGAAGAAAGCTTGAAAATAAGAGGTCTGAAAGCTCTTGTACTGCACCATAGGGCAGATTTTAGTTTGTAAGGAGTAGTATTACATAGGATTGTTTTACCATTTCTGCTATAGCTTTTGGTAACAGCTATAATCTGTGTAGCTGTAATTTCTTCTGTCCAGCTTTGAGAGTCGCCATTGATTAAAAATCTGTTGTCTGGTAGCTTTTTTATAATTCTATGTAGAACAATTCTTCCGTCTGTGCGTTTAAAGAGTATAATGTCGTATTTTTCAGGAGCTTTGTAATCAGGAGAAACAAGGTGCACAATATCACGGCTTCCATATAGGGTTGGTGTCATACTGCTACCTGTAACGGTAAGAGGAAAAACACCGTTGTCTGTTATAGCTGTTTCTATAATAGGTATTAACTCTTCACAGCTGTAGGTTCTTTTGTTGTTTCTCATATTAATAATCTCCTGAAACTTATACTAGGTCATATTTGAATTATAGCATATAATATAAAGACTGTAAATTTATTTATAACTTGTATAGTTGAATAATAAATTGACGAATATTTACAGAAAATTTATAAATTTTGTATTAATAGCCAAAATTTGGAGAGGAAATTTTATTGTTATTATACTATACTTTTGCTGTGTTAAGTGATATAATATACCTATAGCATAGTTGGCTATAATTTATAGTTAAATATTGGGAGAAAGGTGGATTTCTATGATATATGACAAAGTGTTGGCAGAACGCAAGGGTAAGGCTGTATATAAAGTAGGCAATACCGTTGTAAAACTGTTCGACAGCGATATTCACCCAAAATCTGATATACTTAACGAGGCACTTAATCAGGCAAGAGTTGAAGAAACAGGCTTGCCTATTCCCGATTTAAAGGCAGTGTCTATAATAGATGGAAAATGGGCTATAACACTTGACTATGTTGAAGGTAAAACTTTGCAGGAGCTTATTGACGAAAACCCTGACAAGGTTGATGAATATCTTAATCTGTTTGTAGATTTACAGCTTGAGATTCACAGTAAAAAAGCCCCCTTGCTTAATAAGCTAAAGGATAAAATGAACAGAAAAATCTCAAGCCTAACAGAGGTTGACGCTACTACAAGGTTTGAATTGCACACAAGGCTAGAGTCAATGCCTAAGCACATAAAGGTGTGTCACGGTGATTTTGAACCATCTAATATAATAATAGATAATCAGGGTAAAGCACATATACTTGACTGGTCACACGCAACACAGGGCAATGCTTCTGCTGATGTTGCAAGAACATATTTATTATTTTTATTAAATCAACCTGAGCTTGCAGATAGATATTTAAAGCTGTTTTGTGCAAAGAGCAATACAGCAAAGCAATATGTACAACATTGGCTACCTATCGTTGCAGCCTCTCAAATGATAAAAGGCGAGCAAGAAGAAAAGGAATTTCTTATGAGATGGGTAGACGTTGTAAAATATGAATAAATCTTTTATCTTCTTAACTACTGAAAGAGAGCCACAGTGTTACAGCTGTGGCTTTCTTTCTTGTTTATAGTTATATACATACAAAATCGTATATTTTTGTGGCATTTGTTGATTGATTTTTGAGGGCTTGACATTTATAATGTTTATAGGTATTTTGGAGGTATGATAATATGGTATTAAATGCGGAGAAAACACTTAGGGTGTTTAAAGCGTTCGACGATGTAAACAGGATTAAGATTATTAATCTGCTTGCAACTGAACAAATGTGTGGTAGAAAAATTTTAGAGAAAATGGATGTTTCTCAACCAACGCTTTCACATCATATGAAAATTTTATGTGAAAGTGGTATTGTAAAAAAACATAAAAACGGTAAATGGACAGTTTACTCGTTGTCGGTAGAAGGTATTGAACAGGCAATGAATTTGCTTGCTTGTTTAAAGGGTGTATATAAATAAACGGTAAAAATAACAGCTGTATTCTATGCAAGTGTGTGTAGAATACAGCTCTTTTATTTTTTATGAAATTTAAAATTTTTTTTAAAAAGGTATTGACAATAATACTTGTCAACGCTATAATAACAATGACAAGAATAATTGTCAAACAGACAAGGAAGATTGTCAGAATGATAGGAATGCTTGTCAAGTGATTTTGAATTAAAATATTGAAAGGAGAACCTGAAAAAATATGCCATTATATAATAAGCTTAAGGAATATAGGGCAAGATTAGGGGTAAATCAACAGCAAATGGGTGCATTGGTTGGAACATCACGACAAACAATAAGTCAGATAGAGCGAGGCGACTATTCGCCATCGGTAACACTTGCACTAAAAATTGCTAAGGTATGTGGTACAACAGTTGAGGAAATTTTCAGTTATGAGGAGGACAATGAAAATGAATAAGGAAAATATTAAAAACAATAAGAAAGATAAAAAGAATGAAAAAACATCAAAAAAGGTTATTCGCTTTGCTGTGATTATGTTTGTAAGCTTTATTGCAGGAGCTTTATTTAGCTTACTTGTATCATTTGCAGAGGATAAAGGTATTGATTTTAGTGCGATTTTTAACAACATAGACAACTATGCTGTATATGCCTTGCCTTGGCTGTTTGTAGGCATATTAATTATTGGTGGTGGAATTTGTTTGGCTTATTATTTAAAGGCTAAAAAAGATTTTGCTAAATGGGACGGAGAAGATGAGGATAGTATAAGTAAGATTGAGCTTATGGTAAGTAAGGTTGCAGTAATAAGCAATATTGCACTTATTCTTGATTATTTTCTTATAGCTGTGTGGATGTATTTTTCAGATTCTGAGGCTGTTACTGTACCAGATAAAATAATAGGAATAAATTCTATTATTTCTATGGCTATTTTCTTTATTATTATGATATTTGTTATTGTTATTCAGCGTTGCTGTGTTGAGCTTGAAAAGAAGATTAACCCAGAAAAAAGAGGAGAGGTTCTTGATACTAATTTCCAAAAGGATTGGGAAGCTAGCTTTGACGAAGCTGAAAAAATAATGGCTGGTAAGGCTGCTTATAAATCCTTTAAGCTTACAAATGGTACCTGTGGGGCATTGTGGTTAATTTCTGTTATAGGTAACCTTGTATTTGATTTTGGTATTGTTCCTACTTTGTTTGTAACAATTATATGGCTTATTTCATCAGTTTCATATCAGGTAGAGGCTATAAAGCTTGAAAATAAAAAATAATTTAGTACATATTTATTTGGTGGAAAAATGAGGCAGAAAAAAATAGAGATAATATTATTTTTTCTTTCTGGTATAGTAATGGGAGTATGTGCTACCGTTAATTTTAGCAATGGAGATAGTAAATCAGCTAATTTATGCATAGTAATAGCTATAATTTCATTATATTTATCAATATCAGATTACAAAAGATATAAGAAAGAAAATAAATAAAAGAAAGGTAGAGCATAGTATGAAAAACTGGTATATATTTACAGGAATGATGATAGCATTTGATTATGCGTTTAAAAATAAAAGTAAAAAATAGCAGAAATACTTGCTTTGCGTAATTTGCTAAGGAGAATTATATGAAAGAGCATAAAATAGAATTGGCTTTATTCTTTATCAATACGGCGTTATTTGCAATATTAGCTACTATAGATTTCTATGATAACAATATTAGTACAGCGATTATTTATACTATTGTTAGTGTATTATTTTTAGTATCGGGATTGTCAGCCTTGAAGAAAATCAAGACTAATAAGAAAGAGCATAAGGTAGAAGTAGCGTTATACTTTATAGATACTGCGTTATTTGCGGTAATTGCTACTATGGGCTTTTATGATAACAATATTAGTACAGCAATTATTTATGTTGTTATAAGCGTACTGTTTTTTATATCAGGGCTGTCAGCATTGAAAAAGCTTACTGCTAAACGCAAATAAATTATCAGGTGTGTTGGCTTTATTAGTCAGCACACCTTTTTTATACAGCTAATTATCATATAATTTGTTATATGATTTTTGTCGTTTTTATAGTGTATTGGTTGATTATTTTGCTTTAGTGTTGTAAAATTATAATACCAACTATTTGGAGGTACTTATGCAAAATGATTATTTATTAAGAGAGATAGCCGGAGAATATATGCTTGTGCCATTAGGTAACTCAAGCCTGAATTCAATGGTTAGCTTTAATGAAACAGGTGCTTTTGTCTGGAAAAAGCTGGAGCAGGGTTTAAATGAGGAAGAAATAGCAAATGCTCTTACTGCTGAATACAATGTAGCATATAATCAGGCTCTTGAAGATGTAAAACAGCTTGTTGATTATCTTAAAGATAATAAGGTTATATAATAAATACCAATTTAATTTGAAATGGACTGAATTCAATGGATAGAATTATAGAAGAAACAAAAAAGGTAGTAAATGAGCTTTTAGAAAAGGCTAAGCTTAAAAGTGGTGATATTTGTGTTATAGGCTGTTCAACCAGTGAAATAACAGGCAATAATCCAGGCACAAACTCAACACCACAGCTTGCAGACGAGGTTTTTAAGATTATTTACGGTATTTTAAAGGAAAATAATATTAATATAGCCTCTCAATGCTGTGAGCATTTAAACAGAGCAATAGTAATTGAAGCAGAGGTAGCAGAAAAATACGGCTATGAGCCTGTAAACGTAATACCACAGCCAAAGGCTGGTGGCTCCTTTGCAACAGCAACATATAAGTCACTTGAAAAGCCTGTTGTTGTTGAAAAGATAAAGGCTCACGCTGGAATAGATATAGGTGGTGTGCTTATTGGTATGCATTTAAAGGATACAGCTGTACCTGTTCCATTAAAGCAACGTACAATAGGAGAAGCACGAATTATAGCTGCAAGAACACGCCCTAAATTTGTTGGTGGTATGCGTGCAGTGTATGATGAAGCATTAATGTGATTTCTTAAGAGGTGACAGTATGAGCGAATTAATCAAAGATGAATTTCACGATTATAAGGCTGAATTTCTTGATTTGTTTAACCAGTATGTAAGTCGTCCTGGTAAGGATAAGCTTTTGGACTGGTTGAGCAAAACAGACTTTTTTACAACACCAGCAAGCTCAAAATTCCATTGTGCTTGCCCACAGGGCTTGGTTATGCACAGTATAAGTGTGTTCAATGTAATGATGGAAAAGCACTTTGACGAAGAAACCGACAGCTTAGAAAGCTTTGCAATAACAGCACTTCTGCACGATTTATGTAAGGCTAATTTTTATAAAATTTCTACACGTAATGTAAAAAATGAAGAAACAGGCAAATGGGATAAGGTGCCTTATTACAGCATTGAAGATGCATTCCCATATGGTCATGGTGAAAAATCTGTTTTTCTTATAGAGCGTTTTATGCGTTTGAAAATTGATGAGGCTATGGCTATTCGTTGGCATATGGGTGGCTTTGATGAGTCAGCAGGCTACACAATAAGTCAGGCTTACGAAAAATATCCTCTTGCAGTAAAGCTACATCTTTCAGATTTAGAGTCTACCTATCTGAGAGAAAAGCATACTTCTATTGTGGATAGATGATTAAAAAGGAAGATATTATATTATGTCGTTAAATGCAAAGGGTGGAAGTATCTGCATTGAAAATACCGAAATGGATTATATATTATTTGGCAATGGTAACAGGGTGCTTATAATGATACCTGGATTAGGTGATGGATTAAAGACAGTAAGGGGCTATGCTTTGCCATTTGCTATGATGTATAGAGAGTATGCTGAAAAATACAGAGTATATGTTTTTAGCAGAAGAAATAAATTGCCACAGGTGTTTTCTACAAGGGCTATGGCTAAGGATATAGCAATAGCTATGAAAGAGCTGAATATAGAAAAAGCCGATGTTCTGGGAGTATCACAGGGTGGAATGATAGCACAGTATCTTGCTATTGATTATCCCGAAATCGTAAATAAGCTTTGCCTTGCTGTAACATTATCAAAGCAAAATCAAACAGTACAAAGCGTAGTAAGCGATTGGATAGAAATGGCAAAGTCTGACAATTACAAAACTTTGTTTATTGATACAGCCGAAAAATCATATTCTGAAAAATATCTAAAAAAGAATAGATGGCTCTATCCGTTGATGGGTAGAGTAGGAAAGCCAAAAAGCTTTGAACGTTTCATTATTCTGGCGAATGCCTGCTTAAAGCACAATGCTTATGATGATTTAGGAAAAATTAAGGCTCCAACCTTGGTTATTGGTGGAGCAGATGATAAGATTGTTACAGGAGAGGCATCAAAGGAAATTGCTGAAAAAATACCAGACAGCCAGCTATATATGTACGAGGGCTTAGGTCACGGTGCGTATGATGAAGCAAAGGATTTTAATCAGCGTGTTTTAGATTTCTTTAATAATTAAATAATAATTCAAGCCGACGTACTGTAGTAAAGTATTGTCGGCTTTTTGCTTTAAAAAGCTGTCAAATTCTTGACAATAACTGCAATAGGTAGTAAAATTATACGGTAAATAATTATAGATTGTCTGCTTATATTTGTGGCGATGATGGTAATAAAGGCAGTAATAGCCTATGTACATTTGCCTGTTACAAGAAAGAAAAGCCTCTTGTCTCAAGTATTTGGGGCAGGGGTTTAATTTTTATATTTAAGTATTTTAAGCAGAAAATAAAATCAATTCGAAATTATATTAAAGGAGAATAAATTATGCAGTGGACAGGCTTGAATGAGCTAAGAGAAAAATATTTAGCTTTTTTTGAAAGCAAGGAGCATTTAAGACTACCTAGCTTTTCACTTGTACCAAAGGACGACAACAGCCTATTGTTGATTAACTCTGGTATGGCACCAATGAAAAAGTATTTTACAGGAGAGATTACACCACCTAAAAAGCGTGTAACAACCTGCCAGAAATGTATTCGTACACCAGACATTGAGCGTGTAGGTATTACAGCAAGACATGGTACATTCTTTGAAATGCTTGGCAACTTCTCATTCGGAGATTACTTTAAGCACGAAGCAACTGCTTGGGCATGGGAATTCTTTACAAAGGTACTTGAAATTCCAGAGGAAAAGCTATATGTTTCTGTTTACGAGAAGGACGACGAGGCTTATAAAATCTGGACAGAGGAGATTGGTGTAGACCCATCTCATATGGTACATCTTGGTAAAGAGGATAATTTCTGGGAGCATGGCTCAGGTCCTTGTGGTCCTTGCTCAGAAATTTACTTTGACAGAGGTCCAGAAAAGGGCTGTGGAAGTCCTGACTGTGCTGTTGGCTGTGAATGTGACCGTTATGTAGAGGTTTGGAACCTTGTATTTACTCAGTTTGAGAGCGACGGTAACGGAACATATACTCCACTTGACCACCCAAATATTGATACAGGTATGGGTCTTGAGCGTCTTGCTTGCGTTATGCAGGGCGTAGATAATCTTTTCCTTGTAGATACAGTTAAGGGTATTATGGATAAGATTGTTGATATTGTAGGCGTTAAGTATGGTGAGGGCGAAAAGACAGATATTTCACTTCGTGTAATTACCGACCATATCCGTAGCACAACCTTTATGATTAGTGACGGTGTAATGCCTTCTAACGAGGGTAAGGGCTATGTTCTTAGAAGATTGCTAAGAAGAGCTGCAAGACACGGTAGATTACTAGGCTATAACAAGCCATTCCTATATAAGGTAGCAGAAGAGGTTATCAACTGTAGTAAGGGTGCATATCCAGAGCTTGCAGAAAAGCATGACCTGATAATTACAATGATTAAAACAGAGGAAGAGTCATTCAGCAAAACTATTGATTTAGGTATGGCTATTCTTAATGATATTATTTCTAAGGAAGATGTAAAGGAGCTTTCAGGTGAAAATGCCTTCAAGCTAAATGACACATACGGCTTCCCAATAGATTTAACAAGAGAAATCCTTGCAGAAAAGGGTATAGGTGTAGACGTAGACAGATACTATGCATTGCTTGCAGAGCAGAAAAAGCGTGCAAGAGATGCACGTAAAAATGCTGGTGCAGATGCTTGGCTAAGTGATAACGTTGATTTAACAGACCTGCCTACAACCAGCTTTACAGGCTATGGCTCACTTACAGGTAATGGTAAGGTGCTTACAATCATCAAAGAGGGTGAGCGTGTAAGCTCTGCAACAGCAGGCGAAAAGGTAGCTATTGTATGCGATACTACTCCTTTCTATGCAGAAAGTGGTGGTCAGATTGGTGATGTTGGTACAGCTAAATCAAACGCTTGCGTAATTGATGTATATAATACCTCAAAGGACCAGACTGGTTGCTTTGTTCATTCAGTAGAGATTACAGAGGGTATGCTTTCAGTTGGTGATACTCTTGAGCTTACAGTAGATAAGGAATACCGTGAAAAGGTAATGCGTAACCATACAGGTGCTCACGTATTACAGGCTGCACTTCGTAAGGTTCTTGGTAACCACTGTGAGCAGGCTGGTCAGCTTGTAAACGAAAACAGAATCAGATTTGACTTTACACACTTCTCTGCACTTACAGCTACAGAGCTTGCAGAGGTTGAAAAGCTATGTAATGAAGAAATTCTGAAGGCTGTACCAGTAGAGGTTAAAGAAATGCCTATTGAAGAGGCTAAGAAAATTGGTGCTATGGCACTATTCGGCGAAAAGTACGGTGATGTTGTAAGAGTAGTAAAGCTTGGCGATTTCTCAACAGAGCTTTGTGGTGGTACACACGTAGCTAACTCTGGTCAGATTGGTATGTTCAAAATCCTTTCTGAAACATCAGTTGCTTCTGGTGTTAGAAGAATAGAGGCTGTTACAGGTACAAATGCAGTTGCCGAGTACAACAAGCTATTGCTTACAATCGCTCAGACAGCAGATATTCTTAAGATTAACAATCCACACGAGATTGTTAAGGGTGCTACTCACGTTGCAGCTACAATGAAGGCTAAGGATAATGAGATTTCAGACCTTAAGAATAAGCTGGCTTCAAGTGAAATCGACAGTGTTCTTAACAATGCTGTACAGATTGGTAGCTTTAAGGTTATGACAACAAAGCTAAGTGGAGTAGACGCTGATGTGCTTCGCTCAATTTGTGCTAATATCATCAACAAAGAGCCTTCAGCTGTATTTGTAGCAGCAGGTGTAAATGACGCTAAGGCTACAATCGCTTGTGCTTGTGGTGCAGACGCACGCAGTAACGGTGCTATGGCTGGTAAAATTGTTAAGGCTGTTGCACAGCTAGCAGGTGGTAACGGTGGTGGTAAGCCAGACATCGCTATGGCTGGTGCTAAAGACCTTAGCAAGCTTGACAACGCTCTTTCAAAGGTTGCAGACATTGTTGCAGAGCTTTAATCAATAATAAAACGAAAATTAAGCATAAACACCCACCCTTAACTGCTAAGGGTGGGTGTTGTGATTTTGAGATACATTTTATCGTTATAGGTGGGATTATATGAAAACAGATATGTATAAGGATATTATCGGTATAGATGAATTTTATAAATGCTTTCCAAATAAATTCTGGTATAATTTTGGGAATATTTTAGAGTTTAGATACTATAAAAATCAAGAAAACTATGAATGGTATGATAAGCTGTGTGTTGACCTTAAATTAAGTGACCTGAATGAAGAAAATGTAATTTTACTTATGTTCAGAGGAGTAACGGGTGGCGAGCATTTTGAATTGCATAATTGGATTTCTGGTTTAGATATAATTGATTTGCGTTATAAAAATACAGGCTGGGAATCACATTTTGAAATAATAGATTTTGAAGATTCACACATTCATTTTTATTGCGACGAGGTAGAGGTAAAGGTTATTTCTGTAAACGGAGAAAGCTGTACTGATAAATAGGAGTGAGTATACAATGGATAAAAAGAAAAAAGCTTTGTCACTCATATTGAAAATAGAAAAGATAATCCCTTGGCTGGTATTAGTAGGAGGTATACCGGCTATTTGTTGTTGGTTTGGAGAGTATTATGAGTTGCTTGAAATTTTTTATTCAATCGCAATGATAACAGGTCAGGTTGTTCTGGTTTTGGAATTTATACTTGGTATTATTTCTTTAATACTGTTAATTACTTTTATTGTTAACAAGAAGAATAGATGTAAAGAAAATATTATTCTTGGGGTATCCAGCTGGCTTTGCTCAGCTTTTTGTATGGCAGGAACATTTATTCTTGTTTTATTGGTTATATCATTTACATATGCACAGGGTATTTAAAAAATCATTCTTTTCTGTTATGATAAAATAAAGTAAAGTAAAATAAAATTGTTATGAGGGTATATCTATGGAAAATGTTATTATAGTAGCTGATACAAAAATATTTGCTGTTAATGGGAATAAAGCTGAAAATTATTCAGATAGTATTGTTTATCGTGATGAAAACGGAAGGCTACATTCAATTGACTTGGCTGTATGTGCTAAAAACTATCAACAGGAGCATAATTTGGATACTACTACCTGTATTGGCGAAAGAGATATTGTAGAGGGTTATTTTCTTTTATATACCAGTAGAATAAAAACTAAAATTGTATTTAAAAGAAGCTTTGTTTGGAACCTAAGAAGCTTTTATCTTCTGGGTGACTCTAAAAAAGACCGTTTTCTTAAGCTACAAAGCCTATTACATCAAACAAAATATCATACAAGGGATATGTCGTGAATATTTAATAATAAGGGTGAGCCTATGTCATTTATAAATAAACTTTTTAATTTAAATTTAAATATGGGTTTGGTGAAGGAGAATTTTGCCATAGTTAAGCTTAAGGATATTAAGCTTTGGAGGAAAAGAGGCTTTAAATGGATTTTATATTATCCTATATTTCTTTATATACCTAAGCCAACAGAGGTAATTATGCTTGGTAAGCCACAAAAAATAGAGGAATTTGGCTTGGAGAAATTTAAAGGGGCCAAAATTGTTGATTTTTCAGCACTTTGTGGTACATATGGAATGGGTGGACCTGGCTTTGTAGGGTTAAAAATAGAGGGTGATTTTGGTACAAGATGGCTTACCTATTGTGTGTGGTCAGCTGGATATAAATTCTTGTTGGATAACAGAGTTTTGGAATCCTGTACGGAATACGCTAAATATTATAAGCCTTGGCTTATGCCTGATAACTATGAGAGTAGCGAAAAAGCATTAAAGCAAGCCTTAAGTGATATGACAATACAGGAAATAAATCTAACTGATAATGAGCTTACTATAGCAATGACAGATAGCTCTGAAAATACTCATCAAATTCACACCTGTAAATATTCAAATAAATTCAGCGAGAGAAAAAAGAAAAATGCCTTTGAAGATGATACAATAGGTGATTATTGGCTTGTTACTTACGATGGTAGTGAGCTTGTGGTTTGATTTTTTATAGAAAAGAAATTTTAAATAATATAATGAAAATATTTCTCTTTGAAAAATATTAAATGTCATTTTGCTCCGAAGCTATGGTAGTAAACGAATAACTAAATCGAAAATTTTTAGTTGATTTTATTTGGCAGTATTAGGGATTGCTTAAAAAAGAAAAGTGCTGTTTTGGTTGTTATGCAAGTGATTTAAAGGAGAAAATCACATAAATACTCAAGGGTTTCCAACGTAGAAAGCACTGATTTCGGATAAAAATAGACAGAGCTGTTTTGATTTTTATAACAGTCTCTGGTGTTAATTGTAAAATAATAGCACAGCTACTTGACAAAACAAAGTAGCTGTGCTATTATGCTATACATAGTAGCTAGAGAGGAGGATTTATTCTGGAGGAATCGCAATTATTAAAGGGTGTACTTGAGGGCTGTGTGCTTGCAATTATTGTAAAAGGAGAAACCTATGGGTACGAAATTTTAACAGAGCTTGAAGAAAACGGCTTTGATTCTATTCAAGAGGGTACGCTGTATCCTGTGCTTACAAGGCTTGAAAAAAAGGGCTGTATATCTTGCAGAAAGGCAAAATCACCCTTTGGACCTGTAAGAAAATATTATTCAGCAACAGAAGAAGGTGTGGCTTTTTTTGAGAAATTTAAAAAGAGCTATTACGAAATAACAAAAAAAGCTATGAGGCTTTTAGATAGTGAGGATAAATAAATGAAAGATACTTATATTTTATACACACATAAGCTTGAGGGAGAATATGCTGATACCTTTAAGCAGATTGAGTTTTATTGTAATACAATTGTTATGGACGAAACCACAAGAGAAGAGCACCTAAGCGAGCTTTTAGATATGTTCCTTAATGCTCAAAAATCTGGAAAAAGCGTTAAGAAGATAGTAGGCTCTGATGTTACTTGGTTTTGCAAGGAGTTTTGTTCGGATATAGATTTAAAAAGCAAGGTAAAGGGTTTTGCAGATAGATTTAAAAATCTGATATGGGGTCTTTTGATTTTATCTGGTCTTGATTTTATCGTAGTACTTATTGATATTATGAATGGTTTAGATGTATCATTGCTTTCAGGCAACAGTAGTGACATAATCAAGTACGCTTTAGGGCTGGTGGCTTTAGAAGTATTTATGTTTTTGTTCAATCTTGTGGTTATATCTATAGTACATCGCTTTAATAAAATACCTACAAAGGGACAAAGACTAGCTTGCTCTGTTTCAGGATTGATTATAGGCATAATTGCTTATGGAATTACAATGGTTTTTATACCAGAGTTTCAAATACCAACACTTATTGTTTGTACTTTGTGTGGTGTTTATCTTGCTATGTATTATATTATTAGACATAAGGAAGAGAGATTTCAGACTTCTATTTTTGATATTAATGATGACGATCAGGCTCAATTTAACATACAGATTATAAACGAATATCACTCAAAGAACAGAAAGCTTATGAAAACAGGAAAAGAAATTCAAACACCTGATGAATTTATGAAAAAATATCGTAAAATGATAAATAAATCAAAGCTACATAATTTGTCTTATTTACCATACCCTTTATCAATAGTAATATCTTGTTTTTTAATAGAGTTTGAAAGTGTACCAGATATGATTTTCTTTATATTACTTTTGGCTGTGATTGAATTTTTTATATTTAAATTCTTTTACAAAGCAGAAAAGGATTTAATAGAAAAGATTAAATGCTTTATCAAGCTATATGAGGATGACCCTACAATTTTTGAGCAAATAGAGGAAGAAGATTAAAAAATAAAAAAATTAAAAAAAGTGTTGACAAAAGCTGATTGGTGTAGTATAATTCTAAATGTTCCACGGGAACGAAAGAAAATAACACACCATGCGGGTGTGGCGGAATTGGCAGACGCGCTAGATTTAGGTTCTAGTGTCAGCAGACGTGGGGGTTCAAGTCCCTTCACCCGCACCAGAAAAAGACAGTAGGTTTAGCTTACTGTCTTTTTTCTTTGGATAAATAAAACTTAGAGGACTTGAACCCGTGAGGGCTGAGAGCGTGAAGAAAATGTGCCTGTGGCACATTTTTAGCGAGCAGTAGCGAACGCTTTTGCGTGAGCTGGTCGCCACGCAGTGGCGAGTCAAGTCCCTTCACCTGCACTAGAAAAAGACAGTAGGTTCAGCTTACTGACTTCTTTCTTTGTTGTAAATAAAGCCATTAATTTGAACACGAGAGGGCTGTGAGCTGGTCGGTACATAGTGCTAAGTCAAGTTTATTCATATACATCAGCAAAAAGCTTGGTTTAAAAGCTTTGGACCATATTTTTGATTTGATTCCTAATTACTATAAAAGGGCTATAATTGCTGATATGGCATTTGGTGAAGAAGCTGAAAGTGGTTTTTTTGTTCCTTATTATGCTCCAAATCATTCATTAGTTAAAAATCAGGAGTTGATACATGGTGTTAGGTAAAAAGAAAAAAATTGTGTAGGATTACAATAGATGTGTTACACCAAGAAAGATGAATCAGACCGTCGCTCTTGACAAATGAAATAAAAATGCAAAAAGAAGC
>JAXJTP010000122.1:0-1957 GCA_036309525.1 Acutalibacteraceae bacterium
AGATATAACTTACTTCCACAACCCTCTATGGTATATAGTTAGCACCTTTTGTATGGCAGCAGGAACATTCTTAATTTGGTTTAGGGTGTTCTATTGGTTAGCTACACCAAAAGGTAAGGTTTTATTTGATAAATTAGTCTGGATTTTCTCTGGAGTAATGATTACAAACTATATGTTCTTTGGAAATAATTTGGGTATTATTTCTCCAAGCCTTAAATATGAGGATGGTTTAAATTTCAGCAAAAAAGAACAAATAATAAATATTGTTGTTATTTTTGTAGTGGTAGTGGTATTCTATTTTATTGTAACAAAATGGAGTAAACTAGCAACTGGGGTTTTACTTTCGGCTGTAATCGCTCTAGGTGCAATGTCTGCTGTTAATATTGTAAAAATAAATGCTTCGATTAACAGCATTAATATAAGCGATACATCAAGTACGCCTCATTTTAAATTAAGCAAAGAGGGGCAAAATGTTGTTGTGCTGTTGCTTGACAGAGCAATGGGAGAATTTGTTCCATATATTATTAATGAAAAGCCTGAGCTTAAAGAACAATTCGATGGCTTTACCTACTATTCAAATACCATTTCACACGGTGGATTTACTAACTTTTGTGCACCTAGTGTTCTTGGTGGATATGAATATACTCCAGTAGAGCTGAATAAGCGTGATTCTGAGCTGTTAGTTGATAAGCATAACGAAGCTCTTAAGGTTATGCCGAAGCTTTTTAATACTAACAATTATGAGGTTACTGTGTGCGATGCTCCATATGCTAATTATAAGCCTATTGCAGATTTATCTATTTATAACGATACTCCCGAAATAAACAAATATCTTACTAAGGGCAAATTTAGCGATGAAACTCAAAAAGCACAATCAATAGCACATAATCATAGAAATTTCTTCTGCTTCAGCCTTATGAAAACATTGCCAGTGTCATTACAGTCTTCACTATATCAAGAGGGTATGTATCGTAGATTGTTTTATGCAAACGATACAAACTATTCAACTCCGAATATAAAAAGCAGATCTGTTGCTGTTGGATATGACAAATCGTTTATGAATTCTTATGATGTTTTGAAAAATTTGAATAATATAACTGAAATATCGAATCATAACGAAAATACATTTTTATTTCTGTATAATGATCTGACCCATGATCCTATACTATTGCAGACACCAGAGTATGAACCAGAATATGAAGTAGATAATACAAAATATGATGCTGAGCATGCAGATCGCTTTACTGTTAACGGAAATAGTATAAATATGGATAATTTGGAACAATTAATGCACTACCATTGTAACATGGGTGCTTTTGTACAAATTGGTAAATGGTTAGATTATCTAAAAGAAAATGATGTTTATGATAACACAAGAATAATTATAGTTTCTGACCACGGAAAACCTATAAAATGTATGGATAGCTTGATATTGGATGATGGTACAGATGAATATAAAAATGTGGAATATTATTATCCGTTGTTTTTGGTAAAGGACTTTAATGCTACTGGTTTTACTACCTCTGATGAGTTTATGACAAACGCTGATGTTCCGTATTTAGCTACAAAGGACTTAATCGAAAATCCTGTTAATCCTTTTACCGGTAAGGAAATAAGCATAGATGAAAAAACTTCTCATGAACAGCTTGTTATTATGTCTGATTATTGGGGTGTTGATTTGAATAATGGTTATACTTTCTTCCCGGCAAAATGGGCTAGCGTATCAGAAAATCTTTGGGACAAAAATAACTGGAAATTCTATGATGAAAAAATTGTATTAAAGGATTATAAACTGCCAGAGAGTTAATTTAATTCCGAGTGTATAAAACTTTTGATATGCTGATTTTACTTTTATTGTTTGGTTGCATAATTGAAAATAAACAGTAAAATCTGACAAATATATGTAAGCGTCAACCCAAGCACGCCTACCCATCCTCTTTTTAATGGGATATAATTC
>JAXJTP010000123.1:0-5895 GCA_036309525.1 Acutalibacteraceae bacterium
AATTATGCGTTAAGGACTCCGTCCTTAAAACCTGTAAGGGGTTTCACATAATGCAACCAATCCCTACGGGATTGATTGCGGCAACCAATTTGCTTCGCAAATTGGTTGCATGACCCACCACCCTTTAAAAAGGGTGGACCTAAACTTTATGTCTTTCTCTATCTTAGTTTGTGCGTAGCTACTCTACAACCCCAAATTTCTCTTTCTGATAATTATTAAAAGACAGAAAAAGGACAACCAGTTTTTGGTTGTCCTTAATTGCTCAATATTAGGTTTAATTAATAGCAATTCCAACGATAGGTCATATCGTATTTGTTGTAGTTGCCATCTCTTACATAATCGCCATAGCAAAATACCTCAAGCTCGTCGATTCTTCTGTAAAGTAAGCCCCAAACGCAACCGTTAGCGTGGTGCCATTGAATAAGCTCATTCTTTAATTCTGTTTTATTTACAAGATTCATATTTCTAACAGCATTTGAATCCTTGCAATTTGTAAGAATATCTGTAACGCAGTCATCGTAAAGAACACCAGAGCCTAGGTTATATACTAGCATTACTAAAGCATCAAACTGCTGTTGATTGAACTTAATTCTGTAATCAGATAAAAAGGTATTTACAGAAGATGAATAGTAGCTGTCGTTCATAGTAGAAATCATAAGAGCAAAAGCCTCTTCCTGTGACATTCCATTATAGAATACATCACCATTTCTTACTACATAGCCATAACCAACAGTTGGAGTATCGCTTACAAGTGGGTCATCGTATACTGTACCTACAAAGCCCTCGTAGCTTGCATTAAGTGCAAGAATTTCATCGCTTGGTCTGCGTTCACTGAATGAAACCTCTGAAGCTGATGTTACATCGGTTACAAAGGCTGTACTTTTACCAGCAGAGCAGGTGCTGTATTTACCATTATTCTGATACATTGAATACGCTGTAACAGAATATTCGCCTGCCTCTTTAAAAGTGTAGTACGCTTTCCAGATATATCTGTTTCCAGTGCTGTTAAGAGCTTTGCTAGTTGCAGCAACTGTGTATGTTTTTCCGTTATCGTTTACAGTGAATTTAACAGATGTACGCTGTGTATCTGTAATTGCCACCAAAGCAACCTTTTGATTTTTAGATGCTGTATTTGGTGAAGCATAGCTAAAACGAATAGGGTCTGAGCCTATTACTGTAATAGCACAGGTACGCTTTGAGCCGTAGTAATCAGCTGTAATAATTGCAACACCCTGCTTTTTAGCAGTTACAAATCCTTTTGAGTCAACAGTAGCAACTGAAGGATCTGATGATGTAAAGGTAGAGCCATATGGCTTAAAATAGACTGTTTTACCATTATTCAAAGTATATGTTGTATAAGGAACATATGTATCTGAAGAATATGAAGCAACTGTGATGTTGCAGGTCTTTTTAACATTACCAGCCTTTACAGTTATAGTAGCAGTACCACCACCAACACCTGTTACAATACCATTATCGCTAACCTTTGCAACTGATGTGTCAGATGATGAGTATGTGATTGTTTGTGATGGGGTAGCAGTTGCTTTTATATAAGCGTGATTACCATTTAAAATAGAAGAAGCTGTTGAACTTATTACAAGCTTTACTTCGTCTTCCTTTTTCTCTTTTACAGTTACCTTACAGGTGGCTGTTTTACCGTTGTAGGTTTTTACTGTAATTGTAGCAGTTCCAGCATTTTTACCTGTTACTACAAGCTTATTATCAGCAGTCTTTTTTATTACTGCTACATTTGAATCGCTTGTAGTGTAGGTGCATTCGCTAGAATCACAAGCTACATCGATTATAGGGGTTAAGGTACAGGTTTCATCTTTATCAATAGTAACATTGCTTTTGTCAAAAGAAACCTTTGTAGGTGCTTGCTTAACTACGATTGTGCATTTTGCTTTTACACCATTATATGCTTTACAGATTATGGTGTATTTTCCTGCCTGCTTTGCAGTAGCTAATCCACCTGAACGCTCTATTGGTAATCCTATTGAGCTTGAAGAAGCATAGGTTCTTAGATATGAGCCAGAACCAGCATTTACTGTACTTGTAAAATCGTGCTGTTCACCTATTCTAAGTGTAAGAGTACTTTCGTCAAGCTCCATTGTGGTAGGTTCGCTTTTTATTGTTATAGTACTTGTTGCTGATTGACCATTACTTGATTTGCAAGTAATCACTGCTGAGCCCTTATCTATAGCAGTTACAGTACCATCCTGTGCCACCTTAGCTATCTTTGAGTTAGATGATGACCATGTTAATGCACCGTTCATAGAGGCTTTTAATTTGTAAGACTCATTAACACCCATTGTCATCTTTTCAAGAGAAATTTTTGCAGTAGCCCTTGAAATCACCTGTGAAGCCTTTTCGTTACGTGTGATTGTTACAGGTACTTCTGTTTCAGGCTCTGTTGCAATTTCGGTAATTGACTCTGATGTTGAGTCTTTATGCTGTGAGGTGCTATCTGTAATTAATCCGTTAAGCTTTGAGCTTGTATAAACTTCTGTAGGCTGTACTGAATCAAATGCACCTGCCGATGGCATAAAAGCTGTTGCTAATATAGATATGGTACATAAAACAGTTACAACCTTTTTTAATATTGGTTTCTCTTCCATAATTCCTCCATTCTCATACCTTTAAAATTCGTTAGATTGCTAAATACTTTTTTGTAATAATAATAAAATTATTATAATTTTATTATAAAATACTCTGCTAATATTTTCAAGTTTGTAACACTTCTGTTCATAGTTTGTTTACAATTTAAGCACGATTTTAAAATTTCCCAATACAATTATTAAATATATAAAATTTGCAACTCATCATTACTTATTATTTTATTACTGCATATTGCTATTTGATAATCCTTAAAGCTGTATTCTTTTATATATATATTATCTTTGATTTGTATATTGCCATTCTCTGTTAAAACATCGAATGAGGCAAGTCCACCAGATAAGCCTGTACCTAAAAGCTTCAAGTAAGCCTCTTTAATAGACCATATTCTGGCAAAGCGTTTATCAGCTGTGATTTTATTATTTTCAGTATCTGAAAATATATAGTTGTATTCCTGTTGAGTAAAAAATCTTTTTGCAACATTTTCTCGTGCTTTTTCTATATGCTGTATGTCACAGCCAATTTCAGTATCAGAAAAGGTACAAATAGCTACATTATCTGAATGAGAAGCATTAAAATGGATATGCTTATACTCATAAAAAAATGGTTTACCTGCTGGGGTAGTACTATAATTCATTTTATTCTCTGATAAATCAAGGCTCTGTAAATAATGATCAATAATTATACCGACAGCTAAAGAAAGATTTTTATCCTTGCGTTGCATTAATCTGTCAATTTTTGCTTTTCTATACATAGACATACGATTATAATATTTGTTGAAAATTGTATTGTCGTTTAATTTATCTGTTTCTAATAAAAAAGTAATATTCACCTGTTTAACCAGCCCTATATATTTTATATTATTTATATTTTATCACTAAACTGCTTTTATAGCAAATTGATTTGAGTTATAAATAAAATTAGACCTATTTGTAAATTTTAAAATATTTTGTAGACAAAGTAATTTTTTGTATTATAATAAAATAAATACATTGTTCTGTCTGAAGTTTATTAGTATTGGAGGAGCAAAATGAAAAAGAAATTAAGTGCTTTATTGTCTGCTGTTTTAATATGTATCTGCTTAACAGCTACCTCTACAACAACAGCATTAGCAGCACCCGAGGATTATCTGAATGAATTTCAGGACGGTTTAGATGGTGCTTTAGATAATGCTCAGGGCTATCTTGATGATATATGGGATGGTGTAAGTGATGCTATTGATAATACCATTAATAATGTACAGGACTACATAAATGCTACTGAGCCAGAAGCACCAACAGAGGAGACTCAGGAGTATACAGAGCCTGAATATTATGAGCCAGAGCCTACCGAGCCTCCAACTGAGGAGATAACAGCATTATATGCACCTACCGAAAATGAAGATTATGACTATTCATATGAACCACCTACAGTGCCACCTACCGAGGCTTATGAACCTGAGATATTAACAGAAACCTATACCGATGCTCCATTTATAGATAGATTTGCAATTACAGATGCCGAGGAAGGAAATTTATTTATAGCACTTGGCTTGTGGATTGCGATAGCTACAGGTATAGCTATTGTTGTATCAGTTGTTTCTATAACACATAAACGTAAAAAAGGAAATTAATTTTAGGAGATGTTAAAAATGAAAATTGCAGTACCTTATGAAAACGGAATGATTTTTCAGCATTTTGGAAAGTCTACAATGTTTAAGATTTATAATGTTGTAGATTTCAAGGTAACAGAAACCACTATTGTTAACTCTGATGTAACTGGTCATACAGGACTTTCTGAGCTTTTAAGAAGCAATATGGTAAATGCAGTAATCTGTGGAGGAATAGGCACAGGTGCAAAAAATATGCTGAACAAATTTGCCATAGAAATTTATCCAGGTGTAACAGGTATGGCTGATACAGCAGTTGAAAAGCTATTAAATGGTACATTGATGTATAATTTAGAGTCCTTCTGTAATCATCACCATGGTGATGAGGAGCATTCCTGTAGTGGCGATTGTCATGGCTGTCATTGATAAAACGAAATACAATCTGTAATGCAAAAAGACCCTGATATAAAATCAGGGTCTTTTTTATGGTAATTTTCAAATAGATTATCACAGCATTTGACAATAAGCACATCTGTGATATAATTGCATATGAAATTGAGTTGCTTAAAGGGTGAAAAGATATGAAGATAAAGAATGTAGAAATAAATGGAATCGTAGGGCTTGCTCCTATGGCTGGAGTTGCAGACAGAGCATTCAGAGAGATTTGTAAAGAGATGGGTGCAGCATATGTAGTTAGTGAAATGGTAAGCTCAAAGGGTGTTTCATATAAAAACGAGCGTTCAACAGAGCTTATGGAAATATCTGATATTGAACACCCTTGTGCAGTACAGCTATTTGGTAACGAACCCGATACTATGGCAGTAGCTGCAAAAACAGCAATGCAATTTAAGCCTGATATTTTAGATATAAATATGGGTTGCCCTGCTCCTAAAATAAGTGGAAACGGTTGTGGCTGTGCACTTATGAAAACACCTAGGCTATGTGGCGAAATTGTAAAGGCTGTAAGCAATGCTGTTGATGTGCCTGTAACTATCAAAATCAGAAAAGGCTATGACGATGATTCTCTTACAGCGTTAGAGGTTGCAAGATACTGTGTTGATAATGGTGCTTCTGCAATAACAATTCACGGAAGAACAGCAAAGCAAATGTACAAGCCATATGCAGATTGGGAAATTATAGCAAAGCTTAAAAATGAATTTGATGTGCCTATACTTGGAAATGGCGATGTTGTAAGTGGAAAAACAGCAAAGCAAATGCTGGAGCAAACAGGCTGTGATATGGTAATGGTAGGCAGAGCAAGTCTTGGTAATCCGTGGATATTCAAGCAAATTAATGAGTACATTTATAATAACGTTGAAGTACCAATGCCAACAACCGAGGAAAGATTAAATGTATTGAAAAAGCATATCAAAAAAATCTGCGATTACAAGGGCGAAAAAATCGGTATGAAAGAGGCAAGAAAGCACGTTGCCTACTATTTTAAGGGCTTTCATGGTGCTGCTGCTTTCAGAAACGAAGCAGGTAAGCTATGCACATACGATGATTTACTGAGATTAATTGAGCTTATTAATAAATATTAGGTCTAGGGTACTATATTTAAATATAAATAAACAAATTTGGGTTTGTAGGGCTAACGCACAAACTACGATAGAGAAAAACGTAAAGTTTAGGTCCAGCCTTTTTAAAGGCTGGTGGGGTTAAGGGGTGAAACCCCTTACAGGTTTTAAGGA
>JAXJTP010000124.1:0-1609 GCA_036309525.1 Acutalibacteraceae bacterium
CAATTATATATAGTACTATTCAGACAGCTATAGCTCATGACCTGATACCAGAAAAATATCTGACATATGTATTCACACAAATACAGTATGTTAAGGTTGTAGACACTTATCTTCCTTGGTCTGAGCAGATACCTGAATATTGTAAATCGAAAAACCCTCAACCAAAGTAATGTTGTGTTACTTTGGTTGAGGGTTCTATGCGTGCTTGAATTGACGCTTACGTTGGGGTAACCCGAAAACCAAAAAACGAAAACAGGCAACGGCAACTAAGCTGTTGCCTGTCGTTGGTTAGAGAAAATATGTAGAATTCTATTTCTAAAGCGAGAGAAGTTACGGTAGCCATAAGCGTTACGTTTGAGCATATTTGTTTTGTTGTTACACTCCTTCGTGAAACCGTTAGTATATTTTATGGTAAAAGAAGATTAAGGGGTTTGTTCATAACAAATAAATCACATAGTCAATTTTATATAAGATTATTATCTTTCAAATAGAATATAGATGAAACGCAGGAGGGATTCTGTGTTTTTCTTTTGCTTTATTATTGTGCTGTGTTGCCTTAGATAAAGTACTGATTTAAAGCTGTATCTACTGTTAAGCCAGTAAGGGTATAGAATTAGCTTTGGAAAATGGTAAATTTTAACAATAATAATTTTGAATTTTTTGTAAACTAACTATGTCTATAGTGTAAATAGATAAAGTTTATTTTTATTTTTAGCTAAAGCTGAAATTTTATTGTCGATTTGTCTCAAAATGAACAAAAGCGTTGAATGCAGAATTTGTGTAGTATATAATATATGCGTAGAAGTGCGAAAACATATATATTTTATAATAAAACAGGGGATGATTAAAGTGAAGAATAAAAAAACGCTTGCTCTTTTCTTGTGTGCTATAATGATTGCTACTACCTTTTGTTCAGCACCACTATCAGTTAGTGCTGAAGAGAATGAGAATATTTATTCTCAGACTATTGCAACTGAAATGGCAACAGAGGGTGCAACAGAAAGTGTTTCAGAGGAAAGTACACTTGCTGAATTAACCGATACAGTAAATCAAAATACTGCTGAGGTAGCTACAGAGCCATATTCTGATATTGATACATACACTTTTTCAAAAAGTCAAAAAACTTTAAAAAATGAAAGCTCTGCTACTGAAAAAGCAGTAACATTTTCAAATTCACCTATTGTTCTAGGTGTTGGTGAAGCATATACTTTTTCAGGAGATTTATTACAGAAAACATTAGCTACAACTGCGAAATCTACCTATAAATGGAGTTCGAATAACACAGCTGTTTTAACGGTTAATAGTAGTGGAAAAATAACTGCTAAAAAAGCAGGAGAGGCAACTATTAACGTGGTTGCATCAAATGGCAAAAAGGCAACCTGTACAGTAACAGTAAAAAATGCACCAACAAAGGTAACACTTAACAAAACAGCAGTAACTCTAGGAGTAGGAGAAACCTTTGACCTGAATCCAACATTACCAAGTGGTACAGCATCATATAGCATAAAGTTTACAAGTAACTCTACAGGAGTAGCAACAGTTAATGCTACAAGTGGACTTATAACAGCTAAAAAGGCAGGTACAGCAGTAATCACAGCAACTACCTACA
>JAXJTP010000125.1:0-12518 GCA_036309525.1 Acutalibacteraceae bacterium
AATTTCTACCTTTCCACCACTGATTCGACTTTTAAGCCTGATAAAAAGCATTCTTAGTGAATATACTGCAGCACCTATTACTCCTATGAGTATGGTGAACAGCATACTTCCCGTGCCTGGATCAATATAAAGCCTCATAAAGACCTCTCCTTAAACATAATTACTTTGTAAGTTTATCATACACAGCAACAATTTTCAATATTATTAAATACATTATATACATACAAAGTAACACAAATATACCTGGATTTTATAGCAATCTTACACTAATATCTAAATTCATCATAACAAAAATATTCTAACACTTTATACCAGAGCGTATCTGCAAACAAAAAAATGACTGAATATTTCACTAATACGAAACAAGTTCGAGTAAAAAACAGAGAAATACCGACGTGTTTCGAGTATTGATATAATCAATAGAAAATTTGCCTGTCTATATAATTATAAATATCCTTTGTTCAGTAAGCACGCTCAACAAGAATATTATTATTACAAATATCAAGTATCGAAAGCATATATATTCACATAAATACAATATGGTAAGGATTGATACTATTTCTGTTCTTACAAACATCTTTTCGACATATTTTTCACCTTACTTCGCTATGGTATACTATTCGTCAGATAAAAAGCTCTCGAAAATCTTATCCACTTTTTAAAACAGAAATAGTATTACAATAAAAAAGCATGTTTTTAGGGCTGTCTCACTTTTCTCGAGTAAGACAGCCCTATTGTTTAATTGATATATTTATCAGATTCTACTGTTTATTTTCAATTATGCAAGCAAACAATAAAAGTAAAATCAGCATATCAAAAGTTTTATACATTCGGAATTAAACTAACTCTCTGGCAGTTTATAATCCTTTAATACAATTTTTTCATCGCAGAACTTCCAGTTGTTTCTATCCAAAAGATTTTCTGATACGCTAGCCCATTTTGCTGGGAAGAAAGTACAGCCACTATTCAAATCAACATCTCTATCATTAGACACAATGACAAACTGTTCATGGGCAGTTTTTTCATCGATGCTTATTTCCTTACCAGTAAAAGGATTGACAGGATTTTCAATTAAGTCCTTTGTAGCTAAATATGGAACATCAGCATTTGTCATAAACTCATCAGAGGTAGTAAAACCAGTAGCGTTAAAATCCTTTACTAAAAGCAATGGATAATAGCATTCCACATTTTTATATACATCTGTACCATCATCTAATATCAAGCTGTCAATACACTTTATTGGTGTGCCATGGTCAGCAACTATAATTATTCTTGTGTTATCATAAACATCATTTTCTTTTAGATAATCTAACCATTTACCCACCTGAATAAAAGTGGCCATATTAACATCGTAGTGCTTTAACTGGTCCAAATCATCCATATTTATACTATTTCCGTTAACAGTAAAGCGATCTGCATGCTCAGCATCATATTTTGTATTATCTACTTCATATTTTGGTTCATAGTCTGGTGTTTGCAATCGTGTAGGTTCATGTGGTGCACCATTATACATGAATAAGAATGTATTTGTGCTATTATTTGATATTTCGGTTATACTATTTAAATTTTTCAAAACATCATAATAATCCATAAATTCCTTATTATATCCATTAGCCATAGATAGGTTTTTTATATATTGGATTGAATAGTTTGTATCTTTTGCATAAAACAATCTACGGTACATACCTTCTTGATATAGTGAAGGCTGTAATGACACTGGCAATGTTTTCATAAGGCTGAAGCAGAAGAAATTTCTATGATTATGTGCTATTGATTGTGCTTTTTGAGTTTTATCACTAAATTTTCCCTTAGTAATATATTTGTTTATTTCAGGAATATCGTCATAAATAGATAAATCTGGAATATCATTATAATTAGCATATGGAGCATCGCACACAGTAACCTCATAATTGTTAGTGTTAAAAAGCTTCGGCATAACCTTAAGAGCTTCGTTATGCTTATCAACTAACAGCTCAGAATCACGCTTATTCAGCTCTACTGGAGTATATTCATATCCACCAAGAACACTAGGAACACAGAAGTTAGTAAATCCACCATGTGAAATGGTATTTGAATAGTAGGTAAAGCCATCGAATTGTTCTTTAAGCTCAGGCTTTTCATTAATAATATATGGAACAAATTCTCCCATGGCTCTGTCAAGCAACAGCACAACAACATTTTGTCCCTCTTTGCTTAATTTAAAATGAGGTCTAACTGATGTATCGCTTATCTTAATGCTGTTAATCGAAGAATTGATTTTTACAATATTAACAGCAGACATTGCACCTAGGGCGATTACTGCCGAAAGTAAAACCCCAGTTGCAAGTTTACTCCATTTTGTTACAACAAAATAGAATACCACTGCAATAATAAAAATAACAGCTATATTTATCATTTGTTCATTTTTGCTGAAATTTAAACCATCCTCATACTGAAGACTTGAAGAAATAAGACCTAGATTATCTCCAAAGAACATATAGTTTGTGATCATTACTCCAGAGAAAATCCAAACTAATTTATCAAATAAAACCTTACCTTTTGGTGTAGCTAACCAATAGAACACCCTAAACCAAATTAAGAATGTTCCTGCTGCCATACAAAAGGTGCTAACTATATACCATAGAGGGTTGTGGAAGTAAGCTGTATCTACAAACTCCTGTGGTGAGGATGCAATAACTGTAGAAGAAATGCTTAAACCAACAAGCACTGTAAGAAAAACAGAGCCAGCCAAAAATAGCTTTTTGTTAGGCTGTATAGTTTTTTTCTTTGCTTTAAATCTAAATTTAAAATTAAATTTAAATTTAATTTTAGATTTTATTACAGGGAATATAAGTGGAATTATAAGAAGGATACCAATTGCAATTATAAAAAGTTTTCTTTTCACTACATAACTATTATCTATTGAATTAATATCAGCTAATAAAGAAGTAGTACTCATTAAATAATACTTATAGAAGAATGCACCAAAAGCTATAAATACTGCTCCTATAACAGATAAAATTATTCTTAATACCTTTTTAGGATTTTTGAGCTTATAGAAGATATTTTTTACTAAAGAGAAAATATTGTTAAGTGTCCAATAAAATACAAGACCCGATGGTGAAGTATAAAGAAATACAAGGAAGAAAAATGCCACAGCATAAAGCTGAATCTTAGTTTTTACAGGAAAACCTTTTAAATAGATTGTACTGGAAATAATATTAATTACGGTCATAAGTATAGGCAAAAGATTTATAGATAATCCACCAATAACAAGCAAACCGTCAGGTGCACCTAAATCCTTTATAGGACCTAAGCTTGCTCCGTTTAAGGCATCTACATTAGATAAAAACTGATATGCAGCCATAAAGAATGGGATTTCCAGAAGCAGAGATACAGAGCCCTTTAAAGCGTCTGTTGGCTTGTAGTTGTTCTGTCTGTAATAGGTTTGCAAAATCATCATCTTCTCATCACCTGAGAAAGATTTTTTGATATGAGAAACACCCTTCTGTAGCTTCTTGTCTATATCTCTGGCCTCTTCCTGCATTGCGTCAGCACGCTTATATAGAGGTAAAACCAGAATGTTCATTACCAAGCTAAGTACAATAATTGCTACTCCTGCCGGAGTTTTTAAAAATGTATAGGCGTAATTGAAAATAAGCTCAAATAAAAGCTTAAGAGGACCTATTAATAAAGTTTCTAAAATTGATACAAAACTCATTTTATTCCTCCTTCTTCGTTTTCTCTGATTTCTTTAATTCGTCAAATTTAGCAATAAGGTAATCTGCTACACGAGAAGCACCTTCGCCTATGTACGCCCAGGTTTCAGCTTTAACAGCCTCTCTACCCTGTGCATACTGTGAATCTTCAAGACAGCTGTCGATAAGCTCCTTAAGATTTTCCATATTATCGTTGGTTAATTCTTTACCGATTCTAGGCAATGCTGATTCTGTCCATAATGTTTTGTCAAGCCACCATGCATCGTAAACGCTTACATCTATTTTAGGATCTGTATAAATAACAGGCTTATTATAAACCAAAGCAAAATCAAAGTTAACTCCAGAAAAGTCAGATACAAGAATATCTGCACGCTTTAAAACTTCAAAGTTATCATTATCTCTGTTCCACTCAAGCTGTTCACTTTCAGGATACTCACGCATTAGCTTATCCATCAACTCTTTTTCAGATGTAAATGACTGTGGATGTGGACGGATAATAATGTGATAGCCAGTTTTTAATAAAACATCTATAATCTTACTTCCGTATACTCCAAAAATAGCACTTTTTCCCCACGATGGTGCCAAAAGCACAGTACGGGAATGCTTTTCAACCTCTGGATTTTTTTCAAGTCTTTTTGCCATTTCATCCATATATGGAATACCAACTTTAATAAGCTCTTTTTCTGGTAACGCTCTTAATTTTTCAAGCTCTCGGATGTCATCAATTTGATAATCACCTGACAAAAGAATCGAATCATAATAATCAATACCAAACATTCGGTAAAGTATTATTTCACTTGCTGCATGAGGTATGTGAACATAGTATTTAACATCCTTTGAACGCTTCCACTGATAAACATCTAATCCTGGAGTAGTTGACAGAACTATATCAGCATTAAGAAAGTTAAGCTTTGTAAAAAGCTTGTTTTCATTTTCTACGCATTCGGCTTTTATATTTGGATATTCGCATTTTAAAACCGGGTCATCAGGAGAAGCAGTAATATAAACTATTTCCTTACCTCTCTTATTCATCTCACGACAAATCGGTTCAAATATAGGCCAGTATCGTTTATGGTCAGAAAAAATAACATAAGGAATACTCTTGTTGCTAATTTCTACCTTTCCACCACTGATTCGACTTTTAAGCCTGATAAAAAGCATTCTTAGTGAATATACTGCAGCACCTATTACTCCTATGAGTATGGTGAACAGCATACTTCCCGTGCCTGGATCAATATAAAGCTTCATAAATACCTCTCCTTAAACATAATTATCCTTGTAAGTTTATCATACACAGCCATAATTTGCAATATTATTAAATTCTTTATTGGTGTATAAAATTCCACAAATATCCATGTATTTTATAGCAACTTATACCACAGCTAATTAATCACTAGAAAAACATCCTAAAATATTTTTAAATAATAGTGTATAAATTCGTTTTAAATTCTCTGATAACGATGATATATATGACTATTTATAAAAATCTGTCTATACTCTACCTTACTCTCTGGTTTTCAGACAAAAAAGCACTACCATTTTACTTTTGTAGTGCTTTTGATTTTTTAACAACCTCTGATGTCATACACAAAATAGTAGCTTGCTCACTTTTTGTAAGTGAGCAAGCTACTATTATTAATATCTGCTTTTATAATTCTATTTACCCATTTTGTCAATCAGCCTTACAAGCTCTTCAATCTTTTGCTGACGTTCATCTGGATTGCCACTTTCAAAGGCTGTTTTTACACAGTTTTCCATATGGCCCTTTAGAATAATGGTATTAACCTTTTTAAGTATAGCCTGTGTAGCCATAATCTGTGTGGCTACATCTATACAGTAACGGTCGTTTTCTATCATATTAAGAATGCCGTCTATCTGACCTCTTGCTGTTTTAAGCAGATTAGATGCCTTTTCGCAATCACACTGCATTATTTTATCTCCGTTACAGTGTAGCCTGTCTCTGTAATTACAGCTGTAATAGTATCATCTGATACATCACCTGTTACTGTTGCACACTTATTCTGTAAATCTACTGTTGCAGTTACACCGTCAATGGCGTTAAGAGCCTTTTCTACTGCACCTGAGCAATGTGGGCACATCATACCCTCAATAAAAATCTTCTTTGTCATAATTTCTTCTTCCTCTCTTTTTTCAATTACTGTTGTATTAATTTTCTCGGTAGATTTTCCATCACCTGTATCAGAAGTAATATATTTAAAATGTGGCTTAAAGGTGCGTAATCTTAACGCATTCATAACCACACACACCGAGCTTATGCACATTGCTGTTGCACCATACATCGGGTTAAGCTTCCAGCCTAAAACGCTGTAAAATGCACCTGCTGCAAGTGGAATACCAAGCGAATTATAGATTAAAGCCCAGAAAAGATTTTCTTTAATATTCAGCATAGTTCTTTTACTTAGCTGTATAAGCTTTACTATGTCTATCAGATTACTTTTCACTAAAACTACATCTGCTGACTCTATTGCTATATCTGTTCCTGCTCCTATGGCTACTCCTATATCTGCTTTTGCAAGTGCTGGTGCGTCATTTATACCATCACCAACCATTGCTACTCTGCGATTTTCCTGCTGTAGCTGTCTGATTTTTGCTTCCTTATCCTGTGGCAAAACCTCGGCTATTACATTTGATATATTGCAAGCCTTTGCAATAGCATTAGCTGTAGCTTTATTATCACCCGTAAGCATTACTACATCAATATTCATACCCTGTAATTCCTTAATAGCCTGCTTACTGCTTTCTTTTATAACATCAGCAACTGCTATAATACCTATTACGGTATTCCCCTTTGAGAATATAAGTGGTGTTTTTCCATCTGCAGATAGCTCATCAAGCTTACTTTGATATTCTGCTGTATCAATTTTATTTTTTTGCATAAGCTTTAAATTACCTGCAAATATTTTTTCTTTATTTATATCAGCAGAAACGCCCATACCACCATAGCTTGTAAAATTACTTACAGAAAGCCTGCTATAGCCAACAGATTTTCCGTATTCAACAATAGCATCAGCAACTGGATGCTCCGAAAGCTCCTCAAGCGAAGTAGCAATATCTACAAGTGTATTTTTATTTACTTCTATTGCGATAACATCGGTAACCTGTGGCTTACCTTTAGTAATTGTTCCTGTTTTATCAAGCACAACTGTATTTATTCCACCTGATATTTCAATCGCCTCGGCAGATTTAATAAGAATACCCATTTGTGCTCCTCTGCCTGTACCTGTCATAATAGCTGTTGGAGTGGCTAAGCCTAAAGCACACGGGCAAGAAATTACAAGCACTGCAATACCTGTTGAAAGTGCAAACTCTACAGTAGCCCCCACCATAAGCCATATTATGGCAGAAATAACTGCTATTGCAATTACCACTGGCACAAACACACCACTTATTTTATCGGCTACCTTTGCAACTGGTGCCTTTGTGGCTGATGCCTCTTCTACCAGCTTTATAATCTGATTTAATGTACTGCTTTCTCCTACTCTTGTAGCCTTAATTTCAACATATCCACTTTTATTTATTGTTGCACCTATCAGATTATCTCCCTCTGATTTTTCAACAGGCATACTTTCGCCTGTAATTACAGACTCGTCTACTGTACAGCTACCCTTTATAATCACACCGTCAACTGGTATTATACTACCCTGTTTAACTGCTATAATGTCGCCCTGTACAACATCTTCAACAGAGATTTCAAATGTATTACCACCTCTTATAACCATTGCTGTTTGTGGCTTTAAATTTATAAGCTTTGTTATAGCGTCAGTGGTTTTTCTTTTAGCCTTACTTTCAAGAAATTTGCCCAAGGTTATAAGCGTTAAAATTGTACCAGCTGACTCAAAATATAGATCCATAGCATACTTATTTACCAGCTCAAGGTCATTATGTCCTAAGCCCCAGCCTATTCTATAAATAGCAAATATTCCATAAATAATAGACGCACCCGAGCCTATTGCAATAAGTGAGTCCATATTGGGGCTGAGCTTAAATAGATTTTTAAAACCATTTTTAAAATAATGGAAATTTATAAATACAATAGGTATTGTAAACAGAAATTGCGTAAAGGCAAATATAAGAGCGTTTTCTTTGCCATGCATAAATTCAGGCAAAGGCATACCCATCATATGCCCCATTGATATATAAAAGAGTGGCACAAGAAAAGCAATAGAGGCTATAAGCCTGTGCTTAGCTGATTTTACAGCATTATCAGCTGTGTTTACTTCTTTTTTTACAGCTTGATTTCCCTTTACAGTAGCACCATAGCCAGCATTTATAACAGCCGAAACAATTTTTTGAGAGTCTGTTTTACTTTCATTAAATCTTACCTCCATACTATTGGTAAGAAGATTAACCGATACAGCTTCTACACCCTCAAGCCTAGAAACAGTTTTTTCTACTCTGGCACTACAGCTTGCACAGGTCATACCTGTTACATTAAAAAGCTCCTTTGACATATTATCACTTCCTTTTTGTAAACTTGATACCCCACCCCTATGGGGTGGTTACGTTTATATTTTAGCTCAATATATAATTTTGTCAACAGCTTTTTATGATATAACTTTGATATAAGTGCTTGTTTTAAAAAAAGAAAAGTCATAAATTGTAATCTTAAAGGCTTTATATTCAACTGTAATGTCAGTGGTATTCTGTGATTGTAGTTCTGGTTACTCCTGTAATTCTGCTGAAATTGTAACCTCAACAAATTTTGCTTTACTTTTAGCTTTTCTGACATTAGCCTTTGTGCTACAAATCCAGCCTGAGAATGTTGATTTTGATATGCCATTGGTAGCACACCATTCTGACATAGATAGACCACTTGCCTCATAATAAGATATTAATTTAAACTTTTCTTCTTTTGTTCTTGCTATAAAAAATCCTCCTTTTAATGTGAATTATATCCCATTAAAAGGAGGATGGATAGGCGTGCTTGGGTTGACGCTTACATTTAACCGTTATTATTGTTGTTGTTATTGTTATTATTATTGTTGTTATTATTGTTGCTACCAAAATCGGTTGAGAAACCACTTTTACGATTCTTACCGTTATTTGAAGCAGTTACTCTGAAAAATGATGTACTGAAAACAATTTTATCAAAGCCTGACTTTAATGTAGCTGAGAACATCGGTTGTCTATTTCCGAATGCATCTTCATAATAAATAATTCCGTTTGAAAGTCCAATTTGGTTATTTGGATTAGCAGATAGGAAATTATACATATGTACTGTCATTTCAGGGGTTATGCTAGGAGCAAACTTTTGTAATTCTGTACATCTCGAAAGACGAAGTGCATCGTTATAGGTTTTAGGTTGAATATTAAACATTTAAAATAGCCTCCAAATCGTTAGAATCAAAATAGTATAGCTCAATATTCTGGAACGGTAAATTCATTGCATTAAAATGATAAAATCCGTTGTTTTTTTGTTTTGAATAATGGTAATCTCTTAGATCGGTAGTTGTAAAGAAGAGATTATTTGGAGATTGTTTTGAAAGACGATTGCCGTAAAGCTTAAGCAGTAGGCTTATATCGGTGCAATAATAACCCGTCTTATCCGAAGCTTCGCTAGCTAAAGCACCCTTAAAAATCTGATGTGTCATAATGTGAGCTTGTTTTTCTCGTTGTTCATCGCCATAAATAACTGTATCACCACTAAGAAGCATCATATATAAAGCATTATTAACCGGATATTCGCTAAGAGCGTCCATAGTTTCGTACTTAACATAGAGCTTTACACAGCTTTCATCTGAAAGAAAAATTATATCTCGGGTGTTTTTTAAAAGCTGTGATTCTAAAGCATATTCCATACCATCAACAGATAGAATAAAAGCAGTAGGATCATAAATCATCTGTAGCTTTGGATCTTTATTTATAAGGTCCTGTAGACTGTTTTCACCATATTCAATTTTCAGATAGTCCTCTGCAAGCTCAGGATGATTTTTGAGTAAATATGAATACGCAAAATTATCTGGTTGTTTTTCGTATTCAAAATCACGATATAGCTCCTTTTGCAAAAGACAGGTATAGGATTTTGGAATTTTATATATGGTCTTTACATACGGACATCCTGTTTTACATAAATGTAGGTGCTCACAATTACCACATTCTTCAATAAAGCCCTGATTGTTATGAGCTGAGAAAATTTTCGCCTTAGCATTATTTAAAATGCTTTCTACAGAATCGTTATATATGTTTCCGTAGTAAAAATCAGGGTTGCCTTGACCACGAACACAGGAATATATATCACCATTTTTTTCAAGCAAAAAGAATTTTTCACCACAGTTATCGCAGTTTGTACAATACGCAGGAGTAAATTCAGCAAACCACGCACTATTTAACCCAGTTTCTAAGGCTGTACCTGTAAACTCCTTTTTCATTCTATTATAAAGAGCAACCTGATTTTCTTCACTTAATGCAGTTAATTTAACATCACTCTCAATCTGAGGTGTAAAGCCTATCATAAAGTTAAAGTCATTCATATCAAGGCATGTGTTTTCAGATAAGTATTTAATATCAGAAACAATCTCATCGATATGGTCAAAATGCTCTTTAAAGATAGTAGATGATACCTTTTTACGATTAGGTAGAGTGTTTAACAGCTCTATATTACGTAGTATCGTTTCAAGGGTTCCTTTTCCTCCTTTTGTAACACGATATTCGTCATGTAGCGAAAGAGGAAGATCCAGGCTTCCACTAATACTTACATCAAAATCTCTTATAGTATCAATATGTCGTTCTAAATTGAATAAATTTGTTTTTATATGTGGCTTTCCAACCTTAAAACCATTTTCACGTAACATTTGTTCGTTTTCAGCATAGTAACAGCTTATATAGGAAATGATTTCTCTGAAATTTTCTTTAGAAAGAGTGGTAACCTCACCACCGTGCAAAGATATATTAAAAGGAATTACCTGTGCGTCCTTAAATTTATTTATAGCAAATTTAAGTGTTTCAAAGTATCCTTTATCACTTTTTAGCTCTACTGTATTTTCTCCCAGATAACAGTATTTACAGCTCATATTACAGTTCATTGTTGGAACATATAACAGATGAATAAACCTGCTCATAATTTACTCCTTTAAATGCTTATTTGTAATTAATTTTTGTTGGGCTGTTCTTGAAAGCTCTTTCGTCAACCGTACAACCTTTTGGTATCTCTATACTAATAAGGCTGTTGCAGTTACGAAATGCCGAGCTACCAATTTCTGATACACTTTTTGGAACCTTAACCTTATTAAGATAATAACAGCCTCTGAATGAATGTGCAGCAATTCTTGTTACTCCATCAGGAATTGAAATCTCCTTAAGAGAAGCACAGTTTTCAAAGGTGCTTTCTCTTATCTCTGTAATATTTTCAGGAAGAATAATATATTCTAATGAGCTACAGTTTGTAAATGCACGGGCATGAATAGCTGTTATTTGATTATGTAAAGAAACACTTTTCAAAGAAGTGCAACCCTCAAAGCAATTCCCTCTGATTTCTGTAACGGTTGATGGTACAGAAAAATCAGTAAGAGAGGTACAGCCCTTAAAGCATTCACCCTCAATAGCAGTAATTCCGTAGCCAAAGGTTATATTTGCTAAGGAACTACAATTCATAAATGCACCACTGCGAATAGTAGTAACACTATCAGGAATAACTACATTATTTAAGCTTGAGCAATTCTCAAAGGCTCTTTCATCAATTTCTGTAACTGTGTTAGGAATCTGAATGGTTTGTAAATTATTAAATCCTGAAAAAGCATGGTTACCAATAGCCACCACATCTAATCCTTTGTATTGATTAGGGATAGTGATAGAGGCACTATTAATATCCTGTGAACCACAGGAAACTAATTTATAGCCACCATTATATATTTCATATATATTATCTTCACTTTTCTCAACAGATGAAACTTCGCTATTATTTTCAGTATTATTTTCAGTATTATCGAAAAGTTCACTACTGAAATTCTCTAAATACGTATTGCAAGCATTATAAATAAAGTCCGTAGCATTATTATATAAATAGCCAATGCCGTCTTTACCGAAGAAAATAACTAAACCAATTGATAATAAAACAACTATTGTTTTTACTGTTTTATTAGCTTTTGAGGAATACTTTGTTATAACCTCCTGTGCAATAATTTGCTCAATAGGTGTATCTGGCATTTTTCTCGCTAAAGAAATAATTGTATCATATTTATTTGTTTTTGCCATCAAAAAAATATATATAAATACAATTAAAGGTACGCATAATGGATTCGATAAAAAATCATATATAGTTGGAATGAAAACAATATATAATATTAAAGATATAATAATTGACTTTTTGGTTTTAAAAAGCTTTGAAGCCATCATAATATATATAGGTATACTAAATGGTATTGCCAGACCAGGTAGTTCTTTAAAAAGAATAAAATAAGACAAAATAAACAATCCACATGCTATTGTGTAAATTTTACGCCTTTTTTCAGGTGTTTTAAGCGTTACCTTATATCCACCCTGTCCGTATCTTCCAAGTTCTTGCTCTATTATTGGAGTTAATATTTCCTTTACTGTCATTGTTACATCTCCTATAATTATTTAATAATTATATAATATCATTTTTATTGGTAAGCGTCAATTCAGGGTAAGCGTCAACCCAAGCACGCCTACCCATCCTCTTTTTAATGGGATATAATTCTCATTAAAAGGAGGATTTTTAAATATGGCAACAAGAAGAACAAAAGAAGAAAAGTTAAAATTAATAGCTGATTATGAAGCAAGTAATCTATCTCTATCAGAATGGTGTGCTACCAATGGTATATCAAAATCAACATTCGCAGA
>JAXJTP010000126.1:0-25145 GCA_036309525.1 Acutalibacteraceae bacterium
CAATTATATATAGCATTATTCAGACAGCGATAGCTCATGACCTAATACCAGAAAAATATCTGACATATGTATTTACACAAATACAGTATGGTAAGGATGTAAGCACTTATCTTCCTTGGTCAGAGCAGATACCTGAATGTTGCAAATCAACAATCCCTCAACAGAAGTAATCTTGTAAATTACTTTTGTTGAGGGGCTTTCTATGTGTGCTTGAATTGATGCTTACTCAGCAGAAGTAATGTGCTGAGGCTTTTATGCGTGCTTGAGTTGACGCTTACGCAGAAGTAATCTTGTGTTACTTTTGCTGATGGGTTCTGTGCGTGCTTGAGGTGACGCTTACAAAACTGACACCACTTAAAAAGCGATATCAGTTTGTTACTTAAATGTTTATTTTTTTACTTTGAGTAATGTTTGTGCACTTTCGTGCAATTTTACAAATACACATTATTAGTGCTGTTTCTTTCTTCTCCATAAAACAACTCCAACAATTGCACCTATAATCACTACACTTACTCCTGCACCGGTGTATAGTCTGAAATTTCCTACTCTAAGATTTTTAACTCGTGCTAAATTCCATTCGTTACCAGCTTCATCTACCAATGTTATATCAATATTATGTAAGCCTTCTTTTAGTGCAAATGTTAGCATTTTCTCTTCTTTATTGTATTCAAATGAAATTTCAGTTCTCTCGCCATTTCTTGGACATTCATAAACCTTACACAAATCAGCATTTAATGTTTCACTAATATTTGTTAATGAAATTTTTACTTCTTCTGTAAAGAAATAATTGTGCCAGTTTACAAAATCCTCTGGTATTGTCGCTATAGGCTTTTCGTTGTCTATATGGATTGATGCCAAATCTAAATACACATTTTTATCTATACTTACCGATAGGTACATTCTTGTATCCAAGCTATCATCACGGAAGGTTTCAGAGAAATATGAACCTAGTAGCTGAGTCTCAATAATCTCCGCGGTTTCTGATATCTCATTAGATTTAACTACTGTATAGCCCTCTGGAGAATATTCTTTATCATCCTCTCGTAACATCAAAACACCTGATTCTTTATCATTCTTTAACTTAATTACATTTATAGTAATATCCTTAAAATCACTTGCTTTTTTACTTATAGCACTTCCAACTTTATCCATTAAAGAATAATATCCAGTTTTATTCTCTAGACTACTATTACTAATATATGCCAATACATCAGTGTCAACCATTCTGAAATATGTATCATTAATAGGTTCACTTTTATTACCAGCCTTGTCGACAGCGACATAGGTTATTGAATATACTCCATCCTTATCAAAGTTAGGTAAAGTGAATTGATTCTTTTTTACTGGTACAGAGAATTTTTCGGATAAAGAATCCACCTTAATTTCTCCCATTTCCCTACCATTTTTATATTCAGGTCTGTATATAACGGCTTCAATTTCTATTCTGTCGAAATTAAGATCCTCAAATTCAATAGAAGGAGCTGGTTTATTATTTTTCTTATCCTTTTCATCATAAATCATATAGTATGGCGATTTCACAAAATCCTTCTCTCGTGCAAATTTATTATTACGACTATAAATCTCTGGCATTGTTTTGTCTATTTCATAAATAGCACTACTTACACTACTGGATTTATTACCTGCACAGTCAGTTGGTGATATAGAAATTTTATATACACCATCATCTTCAAATTTAATTTGTAGAGTGTGTTTATCACCAATATGTTTCCAATCTGAAGCAAAACCTATATCATACCAACCATCTCCGCTTGCATCATGAGCTGTACCAGAAGCTTTACTTTGAACAACAATATTCATATCATATTCAAAGAAATTATGCTCTACAACTTCTATTGATGCGGTTTTTGATGTATTAAAATAAATTTGCTTATCATCGGTAGCTCCAAATTCCTCAAAGTTTGTACTAAGAACTGGTGCAGTGGCATCTACATTGAACGATGTAAAGAAACGTGTTGTTGGTTGTGGATTTTTTCTAGTAGTAATCTCTGTCGAATATCCTCCACGGTCTGTTCCTGTAAAAGCAAATCCATAATCACCTTCTTGGAATACAAAGGTAGCTGTATGTACGTTACTATCTGTTGCACTTGTAACAAATTCATATGGCACTTTTGCATCTGTGTATGTATTTGTGATATCTGGAAGCATAAGAGCAGGATCAAAATTTCTTTCTGTCACAGTTACAACAAATGTAGTACTACCCTTATAATACATTTCGTTTATAGGCTCATCAGCATTTTCTATTGTTACCTTTGGCGAAATTGTATCAATTGTAAAGGCTTCACTTTTCTCTGTCGCACAGGTATTTTTAGATCTATCTGTCGCAGTAAAATTCATTACAATATCATTGTCATCGTTAGTAAAGGTAAATACTTGTGAAACCTCTGTTATAAGGTTTTTATCAGTTTTAGTTACCTGCCAACCGTTTTCTATGATATCATTTTCTTTGTATCCTGAAATATTGTTGATTGTAGTTACAACATCATTAAAGCTATCTTTTTCAGATGTTTTTGAATATACAAGTTCTCTTAAACCAGCCTTTTCATCAGAAATTGTTACTTTAAATTTAACCTCTCCTGTATAAAGCTTATTACCTGCCATATCAATCTTAGATTTATTATCTGGTAACGGCTCTATTTTAATCACTGGTGGTACTTCATCAACTACAAATGCCTGTGGTGTTTGTTCTTCTGATTTATTACTAGCTCTGTCATAAACCTGTGCATAAACTTGACCCTTAAAGCCAGCTGGAATCGTGCAAACTGCTTTTTGGTTTTCTACACTTATTCCCTGTACTTTTTCAGATACAATTTCACCGTTATCATATTCCACTAATTTGAATAACACCTTATCCAAGCCAGAAGATGGTGTTTTATCTTCAACAGAAACAATCGCGTTAAATGCCTTCTTAAAATAGAAGCCGTATTCCAATTCTTCTATAAACTCTTCTGACTCAGATATATTATCTTCTGTTACAGGTTTAAAGTTAAACTTATCAACATTTGGAGATACAGTATCTATTGTGAATTTTTCTGTATTAACTGTATCAGCATTATTCAACGCATTGTCAACTGCATTGAAAATCATAAAAATATTCTTATCGTCTGTATTAAAAGTAAAGGTTTTTGATACCACTGTTACAAGATTAGCGTCCATTTCAGTAATCATCCAGCCATTGCCTAATTCTTTGTTAACCTCATAATCTGATTCATAATTAATTTCTGTTAACACATCATCAAAGCTATCTAAGTCAGAGCTTTTAGCATAAGAAATCCTACTCAAACCTGACTTTTTATCTGATATTGTCACATTAAACTCCACATTGCTTGCATATAGCTTATTGTGCATATCATCTAGTTTTGATTTATTATTAGGTAATGGCTCTATTGTAATAACAGGTTTATCTCCATCAAGAACAAAAGCCTTTGAAGTTTTTTCTTCTGATTTATTGCCAACCATATCAAAAACCTGTGCATAAATTTTACCTTTAAAATTTTTAGGTATTATACACTCAGCTTTGTTATCAACAATTTCGCAATCTTCATATTTTATTACATCTTCATTATTCTCTGCTGACACTAATCTGAAAGCAACTTTCTCAATACCTGATGAAATAACAGTACCACCATTTTCATTCGCAGTATCATCTACTGTAACAGTAAGCTTAACTTCATCGGTTTCAGATTCATTTTTAAAAAAGTAACCATATTCTAATAAATTGCTATCTAGCTCTGTTATTAAATTAGTAGTATTTTCTACACCATTTTCTGATTTAGGAGCAAAATCAAATTGTTTGATAGTTGGATTAGTAATATCTCGATAAAATACTTTTTCGTATACTTTTCCAACATTTCCTGCGTTATCAACAACTTCACATTTTATAGTGTAATTTTCGTTATCATATTTTCCAAACATAGTAGCTATGTCGTTTGTTGAAAAGACATATGACACATTAGTTATTGATTTATCATTGATTTTAGTATCCTCAACAGTCAATAGCTTATTATAGTTCTTATCTTGTCCTATATTTTTTGAAATTAATGTGGAGCCATTTTCATCTTTCACATCAACAGTAACTGTAATCTCACGAATTCCTGATTCTGAATCTTCAACGCTCAAATTAATTTCTTTATCATTACTGTTTAACCAAACCTCTCCATTTGTTTTATTCAAAACATTTTCTCCCGTTGGTAACTCGATTGTTGCTGTAGGAGGGGTATTTTCTATCATAACAAAATAACTATCTACAATATTTTCGTCTGAATTAACTGTAGTTTTAACAGGGAACTTAGTAGTAGTTTTATCCATTTTATCAGTAACGTTAATGCTAATTTCACTTGAGAATATACTTTCGCCATCTGTTATTGGCAATTTAAATATATAATTATCACCATCCACTTCGATTGGAGCGTATGAGTTCTCTTGGCAGTTAAGCTTAACTTCACTAATTCCTGCATCAAACTCACCATCTAAAACTTTTACTACAAGCTTTATTGGTTCGTTAGAAAAAATACCGAAGGTTAATATATCTAACACTTCTTCTATCGCACTATCATATTTGGTAACAGTAAACTCATATATTTTAGGCTCTTCTGTATCAATATGCAAATCATATGATATTTCTTCAGAATCATTACCCGATACAGCTGTTATCTTAGCAGAAATATTAAAGGTATTGTTACAAGCCTCTTTTTGTTCAAGTGTCCATTTAGAAGTATCTAGTACCAAATCAATATATTTTCGGTCTGTTTCATTTTCATTGCTTAAATTATTATTTGGAACACTAAACAAACCACCGCTATATTCTGTAATTTCAGACTCATCTAATTCTGCGACAATTGGATTTTCCGAATCTTGGTTTATCACAAAATTCACTGATTCAATATCAGAACCTTCTGTTTCAATATATAGACGGTATGTAATTAATCTGTTATTACCATTTTCGTCTTTTTCTGTTATCCAATTTTCAGTATCAATTACTGTTACATCAGTTCTAACACCTTCCTTGAGTCCAAAAGCTTGGATTTTACCTGTAGGTTTTTCTTTATCAACATAGAAAGTGTATTCCTTTTCACAGGTTCTTCCAGAATTATCAACTGCTTTTATAGTATAAGTATACCAACCTGTTAAAAGAGTATTTACGTTAATCGAATGAGTATATTTTCCATCATTATTTTCATCAACAAGCTCAGGTTTTATTTCAGTAATATCTTCTTTATATTTTTGCTTAATACTAAATTCTGATAAACCGTTGATTTCTTTAACTGAAATTTTAAATGTTCCACCATTTTGGTTATAATACTTTTTATTACCATTTTCCACAACACTGTTGCCATAATCAGCAGAGATTTCTGGATTAGTTTTATCAATTATCCAAGTATTAGAAGTTAATTCGCTCCAAATACCAGAAGAATTGCTTTGATTGATTAAGTAATCTTTTAAAGCTACAGTTGAACTGTTACCGTACTTGTCTACCAGATAAATTTTAAAATCATCTATCTTACGATTATCATTGATTTCAAGTGTGTATATCTTTTCACCAGTTATGTTATTTGAAACAAATTCGAAAGGAATTATATCTTTATCACCATCGAATAATTTAACATCGACCTCGTCACTTGGAATATTGTTTTCTGCATCATCTTTAACTATTATTTCAAATTTCAACCCATATCTGATGTAATTACCTGAATCTAATATTTTAAGAGCATTTTCTAATTTTAATTCAATTTCATCATTTATTACACTAATCTCTATATCATTAATCGCTGGAGATTTAGTATCAAAACCATCACCGCCTAAATTAGTGATTTCAAGTGTATTGTCGGCATAGTCAGTTACCCTTAATTCAAGGTTATATTTTCCATCGCCGTCACCATCTTTTAACGCCGAATAATCATAAGTTTTTTCAAAACTCGTGTCAGAAACTTTCTCAAATTCATTCTGACCTTCTATCTTATATTGGATTTCTTTTACTTCTGATAAATTATCTTTAAATCCACCTTTAATAGTAACTTTTTGCTTTTTGTTATCATAAGTTACAGATACAGGATTTTTATCGTTTTGAACTGGAGCATCTTTATCTAATATTAAAATATTAGAGCTTTTATCATTTAACTTAATATCCAAAGTTTCAGGATTTTTTACACCATTAATCTTGTATTTGATATTTTTAATCTCTCTACTATCGCAACCAACTTTATCTGAAAGCTCAAGCATAAAATCAGCTACATATTTGCCATCATTATTCTTAGTAGCTGTTAACGGCTCTGTTAACTGAGTTTCATCTGTATAAAGTGTAAAAACCATCGGCTCGTTAACATCATTGTTAGCATCGGCTGTTACTGAAACTATAACACTACTGTTAGCAATAATTCCCTTACCATCAACATAGTTTAATTTCTTATTCTCACCTTGGTCAACAAGCTTTACTATTGCTGAAACATCAGGCTTCTCTACTACTACAGGAGCACTCGCAGTTACTATATAATTCTTGTTATTAGTAGTAATATCGGTAGTCACTTCTTCGTATGTACCATCTAATTTCAATCCTAATACTCTATAATAGTAAGTACCATCATAATTCCTTGCAATACGCCATCTTAAATTATCTGCAAGTGCTATCTCATCCCCCTCAACCACATCTTTAAAGGTACAACCTTGTATATTAACTGAAGATAGTTCTCCTTTATAATGTATATTATTATCAGGTGTACATTCAATCGGTTTTCTTAATATTGTTCCCTGATTAACAACTACCATATTGTTTTCAAAATCAGGTAGTTTTAATTCATATTTATCAGCAAATTCTGGAGAAATATAAAAATCGCTTAATTGAACATTCTCCTGTGTTTTTGCGTCTTTACTGCTAAATATTGCTTTCGCAAAAAGCTTTACTTCATCACCATTCTCTACATTGTTTAAAGTATAAATAAAGCTAGCAATACCTTCATTACTACCATTATAGGTCATACGTGGATGTAATTTTTGTTTATAATCCTCACCAAACTCTAACTTTATTTTACCATTTTCCGTTTCATCTACCGATAGTACCAAAATAGAATTTTGTGTTACTAGCAACGCAATTACACATACAAATGCTATTATTTGTCTGCAAATAATTTTTATTTTATATTTCATTTCAGACACCCCTCTCTTTTTATTACAACTGCTGCTTGCAACGAAAGCAACAGTAAGAACAAGCTAATAGTAAAAAAGAAAATATTTTTACTATTAAACACAGATAAAATAACAACCACTGCTAAAGCACCAGCTGAAATAATATAAAGTAATCTATGCTTTTTACTGTCGTTTTTCAATGACAGTTTTTTACAGTTAATTGCAATTATTACTTGAAGAATTAAACCTAGTATTAAACCTAACCAAAAGAAGAAAGCTACCACATACGCTATAATAGGTAATTCTTGACCAAATTTTATAAAAGGAATAACAAGCAAACTAACCGAAGAAAGACCAAAGCTTAACCCTGAAATAGAATTAAGTACTTTCATTACTTTTACGTTCATTTACTCACTCCTTCATCAACTATTTTATACTTGGTGTTTCTAGTATGCTTTGTGTTATACAGTATAAACGCAATAAAACAACATAATATAACCATAATAAAGAATATAATTGTAACAACCAATACAATAGCAGTATATTCTAAATCTGTTTCGTAAAATAAATCCCATTTAAATAACAGCTTTGCCATCAAATACACTATTATCACCAAAGCTAGTCCAATACCACCAGCTTTAATTCCTATTAAAAATGATGATAAAAAATCAGAACCATATTTTTTTATCGCTTGTTTTCGTTCGCCTCTTTTTTCTAATAAAAGCTTTTCTTCTTCACTGGTTCTTATAGCCACTACCGCATCGCCTCCTACCTCAAGTCAACGGTATTAACACATTGCGAATACTTTCTCGATCTGTGTTTAAACCTGTAGCTATTGTATCTATCTTGTTACCAGTCATCAACTTATTAGCAAGCTTATAAACTGATGTTTTGTATTTAGGGTTATTTGCATATTTAATAACCGTTTCGTATGCAGGTATAAGCTTTTCTGATTCACTGTCATCAGCATCATTTACTTGTGCAATAGCTTTCGCTAAATCATATCCATCACTTTGAAAATTTGCTGATAAGTTCATTCGATAAATACTTTTAGCAATATTATCCATATTGTCGCTTCTACCATACTGCATAATAACATCTAAATATCTGCCCCATTGTGATTGATCTGTAATATTTTCAGTAAGTAGATTTGTTAACAACTCTGCTTCTTCTTCATCTATCACATCATCATTAGGAGCACCGCTATACATAAATGACAATATCTCTTCGTAATTAGCAAATTTTGTATTTGTAAAAGGAGTTTCCATCATCTCTTCTGAAATATCAATAAGCATAGCCTTTTGGTTATCTGTATAATTTGTTTTAAGAATTTCCCATTTATCCCACGCTAATGTATTTGCGAACAGTAATAGAACTATATATAAACATAAAAAGCATATTGATAATGAAGCACAAAAACCCGCTACACCAACCATTTGTCTTACAAGTGGATCAGATTTTCTATCTAAAGAAGGTATAGTATCTCTGGCTCTTTCTATATCATTCTTAAGCATATAAAAATTATGATAATACACATCTGGAGTTTCACTAGGATTTTGAAACCCTACTTCTCTTTTATGTGTACATTTCATAAGAACATTTTCTAAAGATTCGTGATAGGCTTTATGGATATCTCTAAAATCTCTATCGCAATAATTATTAACTACACCATTATGAATGTTTTCTTCATAATAATCCATAATTACCTTATTAAAAAATCTTGGATTAGTTAAATCAGCTGAAGCACTATTAAAAGCCTTCATACCCATCTCATATATAGACAAACATTCCCAAAACGTTGTACCAAATCCAAAAATATCACTCTCTATTGATACACAACCGTTTTTCATTAAGCTTTCTTGTTCTTTGAAAGGATAATTACCATTCTTCGCTTTTGCAAAACATTCAGGTGCAGAATAGCCAACAGTACCGTAAGAATACAGATTATCCTTACCTACCTCTTGCCATTGGCTATCACTATAATCAACAATAAAGCTCTTTTTTTCTTTGTCGCTATAATGCTGATATACTCTACTATCCATAAGCTCTTGAGAACGACCAAAATCTATAAGAACAAGCTCTTTTCCGTGCTTTGTAACCATTATGTTTTCAGGTTTTATATCGCAATGTAATACTATAGGCTTGTTTACTTCGGTTTTTCCGTTATTAATATTAACGTTTGAAACAAACACCATAATCTCGCACAAGTTTATCATAAACTGTACAATTTGATTTTGAAATTTTACAATTTCACGATATTCATAGTCTCTTGAATTTCTTCTCCACTGACGTGTTTCCTCATCATACTCAAACCATTGCTTTATGCAATAATCCTGCAAAGAGTCTCCATCAATATATTCCTCAACAACGCAAAAAAAGTTTTCCCTCGATATTTCTCCATATTTATAAGCGATAGAAAAATCACCAAGATCTTCAATTACATCTAAAACACGAACAACAGACCTACACGTCTGCATAGATTCCAGTATTTTATATTCACGCTCCATAAAATCGTTTAATCTAAATTTAGGCTTAAACTTTAAAGCACAGGAATAACGAAGATCATTACCATATTTAACCCCTTTAAAAACAATACTTTCAGTACCTTCTGCAATAAATCCATCGTGATTAATACCATGTTCCGTATCAATTCTATAGCTGAATTCCGTACCTTTTATTGTACTGCTCATTTTTTATTCTCCTCGTCAAACTCTTTAAATAAAAGATTATATATTGTATCAGGGTTACTTTCTGACACTGGGGTTAATTCATTACAGATTTGAAGATTATTCTCTTCTTTTATTGTTCCAAAAACTCCTGTTTTGCGTTCTTGCATATATATCAACCTCCTTGTGTTGAATCTGTAGGTGGATTACGATTATATTCAGCTAAATCCTTATCAACTTGATTATATGTAGCAACAATATCCTTTACTACTGTATCGTTAATAACATCTAATACGTCTTTTATTCCACCAATTTTCTCGGTTATCTTTTTAGCTACTTCTGCATAAGCTTCTTTTCCGCTTCCTTCCCAATTATTTAACAATGTATTATTTATACGATCAAATTCATTTCTGATGTTGGCAAACTCAGTTATAGCTTCTTCGCTTTCAGATACAAATCTTTCAAGTGCACCAATATCAGCTCTAACAAATGCATCCATTATTACACCTCATCCTCTTTTATAAACTTTACTTTTTTAAGCTCATCTTTTTCTATGGAATATACATATCCATCACCTATTTCACAATGTGCATATTCCTCTTTTAAGCTTTTAACCTCCATATTGCCAAATACTGATTTCTGACCTCTTTCAGAAACAAACTCTGCAATATTATCTAATAAAAAGGCGGTTTCTATTACTGAATTAAAGTTATCTCTAATTTCGCTATCATTGATATTTTTAACATCGGTAAAAATAAATATCCAATTTTTTTCTTCTGCCTGTGCAGCCATGGCAGGTAATATTATCTCCATAAAAATTTTAGCAGCTATGGTATTCATATATAGAAATTTACTTTGTAATACAAAAACAGTATTATTGTTGTTATTATAAATTTCTGCACTACTTGGTTCTAGTAACATTCCATTTCCGAAAACCTCAACAAAAACAGGGTTGCTCATTCTTTTTATACCTGTTAAATCCATAAAATTCTCATGAATATATTTTACAAACAATTGAATAGGTGAAAGCTTTAAACTAACATCTGTTATTTTTTTATTTATAATATCCCTTTGCTTAAGAATGCATTCCTCATATCCACAAATATACTTTTTTCTATTTTCTGGAGTTACCTTATCTGCAATATATTTTTTCAATTGCTCTCTACCATCATCAAAAAATACAAAACGATATTTTTTATCAACCAACATTTCTTTGAGCATTCTACGTAATAAATTAGTTTTACCAAATTCTTTTTTTCCGTATATAGCAATAACCTTAGTAGAACCATAATTTATTTCAAAAGGCCTACATTCTGTATAATCTAATCCAACTATCATTTTATTTCTAATATGCTGATCGGTTCCATCATTGTATTTCAGACTATCTTCTGCAAGCTTTTCAAATTCCTTTTGGTTTAATATTTGTGGAAAACGCTTATATTTTTTTACAGTTCTATCTGCAAAATATTTTTCTACATTCAATTTAAAATTACTACTATGTATGCTATCAGAAAAATTAAGCTGTATTTCATAAGCAGTTTGCAAAGGAAAAGTTCCTGTAATGCCTTCAGGAATCAATGTAACATTTGCATATCCGTGTCCAGGATTATTACCTACAGGAATTACTTTATGACTAAAAATATCAAGATAATTTTCTACTGGCATTTCAAGTGCAATTTTCTGTTTGAAGCTGTTTAAATACGAGCTCAATCCCTTGATTGAACTTGCTGTCATTACTATTGTTATACCCTTAGATAAGCCGTCACGACATATTTTAGCTAACTTTTCTTGATAAGCTGTATATCTTGGTTCATCAAGAAAAGCATTTACATTATCTATAAATAATGTTGTATGTATTGGCTGTTCAGCTTCACAAGAGCTATAATTCTTTCCTTTAAGTTTGGTTATATTATCCTTAAGCTGATCTTCAAGAAGCTTAAACACTCGCTTTACATATTCTTCGTTTGAGTTATCAAAATAAGCTGCAACTAAAGGTAGTGTTTCAAACTCTGATAGTGCACCACCAAAATCAAGAATAAATATCTGTTCATCATCTTCTCGATATTGCTTGTGTAATATGGTGATGAGTAATTTTATAAGATTTGTTTTACCGCTCATCGAAGCACCAAATAGCAATAGATTTGTCTGTAATAGATCAACCATAAATTCAGGCTGTTCTTGTATTACAGGGATATCGTGACGACCTAGAATACATACCATTTCTTTTTTTAGCAATTCTTCTCACCTCCACTGAGTTGGGTCAGAATATTTCGACTCTAATGGATTTTTAAATATCACACGAGGGTTTCTAAAAATCGTTTCATTTTCATTACATTTATTTATACCTTCAATAGTCCGTACAATGTAACTTAATTGAGTGTCATACTCTTTAACATTTTTCGATGCCTGTTTTATTCGTTTATTATGTTTATTAGAAATATAATATTTTTCATTGTGATTTCCACAAGAAGAAACCTGTACTGCTGATACAACCGGTTCTATTTTTTCATCTTTATTGGCTCCTGTATATGCAGATTGAAAATACATAAATTTACTTCCAGTTCCAACAAGCAAGTATGCTCTACCGTTGCCTGGCATAGTAGGCGAAGCTGCATCTGGTCTACCATCAAGCATTTCTTTAGAAGCTGCTCTAGTTGCAACCTTTAAGCAAATTCTTGACTTTGAATTAATTCTAATATCTTCTGTAATTGCACCTTCAATGTTCTGCGATACTAGTATAATATGAAAACCTAAAGTACGACCAACTCTTGCTATTGTAGTTATTTCAGCAATAAAATCTATATCATCACTTTCACTACTAAAGCGTTTAAGCTCTGTGAATTCATCAACAACTAAAACAAGGTGAGATAATGTTGTAGGCTTTAATCCTTTTTCTCTAAGCTTTTCAAGCTGTTTTTTCTGAATAGGATTTAAAGAATTTAACAATTCGTCATTATTGTCGCCGTTTAGTATTTGGGTAATTATTCTCTCTGCTCGTATATAAGCATCTACAGTATCAACACCAAATTCATTAAGTAAAATTTTTCTTCGCTTAATCTCTGCATTTAATACCTCTAAGAATCTTTTTAGCATATATACTGCAGAAATACCTTCGCTCTCTCCAGCAGTATCATCTACAACACCAACACAATGTGGAAGTGTTCTTAATCGGTTAGAAAATCCTCCTCCCTTCATATCAACTAACATCAAATTCAGATATGTTGGTGAATATTTCATACATAATCCAATTAGATATGTAATTATAGTTTCTGATTTACCCGATCCAGTTGTTCCCGCAACAAGCATATGTGGTCCATCTGCTTTTTCGTAAAGATCCAATTCAACAATACCATGTTCATTCTTACCAACTGGAACAGCTAAATTTTTTGTAACATCATTTGATTGCCAGTTTTTTATTAAAATATTTCTTATCTGATCACTGTTAATCATTTCAGGTTTATATCCATACATCTCAAAAAGTGTAACCATAGATGGAACATTACCGTTTTCTGCTATTCTTCTGTAGTATATAGCACTTAATCTACGAAACGCTTCTTTATAATCATTTTTAATTGATAAACCTTTTGATTGATTTTCATCATAGAATGCAAAATTATTGCTGAATTTCTTATAATCTATAAGATTTTCTATATTACTTGTTGTATTCGCTTGAGAACCTGATTTACTTAAATTATTTAAGGTTTCTCTTGACAATACATTATACTGATTGCTTACCTTTGCGTGAGATTCAGTATCATCAGTAACCTCGATAATATTACCACAGTATCTTGGTAACTGTGCAAGATTTCTACACGCAAAAATAAATGTTAAACCATTTGTATTAACATATGTCTGTCCCTGTACTGGTGGCTGAGGTAAATATTTTGAAAAACCTGTTTCTTTTATATTGTAATCATCAAACACCACACAAACTATCTGTATATATTGTTCTTTTACTGAATTTTCGGAGTCTTCACTATCATTCTTTTTAGTTCGTTCACCCATAATAGCCTGAAGCTTTCCAAATGCAACAGCGGCACTTTTTTTATCAAAAACAAATTGAGAAGCATCTTCAAACAGTTCGTTTACATGTGGAAGATTTTTGTAGTTTTGAATTTTTTCCATTCTCTTAAATTCATCGTCTTCCTTATCAAAGAAAAACACAAACTGCAAATCTTCTGGAGTATGGTAATATGCAAGTTCAAAAACAATATGTTCTATAAAATTATATGAATAAGTATTTTTATTTTCTATTATTCCAAGAGCACCACAATTTTTTAAATCTAAAATCAGTGGTGGTAGCTCTCCTTCTGTCTCTGCATTTAGGTATCGGAATGTTTTTGTTGATAAATTATACGGTAAATCAGTCAACAAACCATCCTTAGAATCAACAAGTGTTGCGTTTCCTCTTTTTTTCTTTTTAGGAGGCAAAATTATTTCAACTCTACGCTCCCCGTTATCCTTATGAATTTTATAACCTACATCAGAGAAAATTTCATCCTTTTTCTCGTTTTTTATCTCGAACATAGGTTCCACCTGCTTGGATTTACCAAGTGTTATTTTAAAGAAATCTAAATCGTTCTGCGATCTCGCAAAAATTGCTCTATCCAAATACGACGACTTTTTAAACAACTCGTCCATATCAGGATATGTTGTTCTCAAATAATTTATATCACTTTTTTGCCAATCTAATATTCTGTTCCATATTCTAGTTAAATATTTTTCATAATTAGTCTTCCACTCTTCAATAGACTTTTCACTATCTTTTCCCTGTTTTATAAAATTGTAGCTTTGAGTTACCATTGTAGAAATAGATGTTGTCATCATCATAGCGATCATAGAAAAACTTGAGGCATTATCGTTAAACAAAGCTAAAAGACCACGGCTAGCAAAAAGTGCACCCATAGAAATAACCGTTGGTATTATTACGTCACCATAACTACGCTTATTCTTTTGAGGTATGCCTCCTGGTGGAATAATATCAATTACAGACGGTTCAGCTACCGCTATTCTTCTTGTACTTATATTATACTCTAATTTTGATTTATCGCACAATGCAGGCAACTCATAATCAGCAAATAACGGCGCTAGCTTCACTTTGCTGTTAGTAGGAATCAAAACGCAACTAGTAGTTACTATTCCAAGTTCATACAGCTTTTTATTGATATTTTCTTTTACACTGATAAATTCCAATTCTTTTATAGCACGATATAACACAACAAGTTGCGTATGATTTTTTGTATATTCCTTAAAAAGATCAAAATGAGTTTTATCATTTCTTAACAACCCATAAAATAATGCTTCTAATAGTGCTTTTAAGGTTATATTTTTATCAAATAACAAAGTTAATTCATAATCATCGCTTTGGAATTTTATTGTCAATAATAATTCGTTGTTTTTCATTAGGAACTCTCCCCTTACTATGAGATCACTAATTTTGATTGCTCATTCTTCAATATCTGCAAAATATCAGAATTATCTGGCAAATCAACTTTATAACCTTGTGTTTCTGGTATATTGATATTTTGCAATTCTAATACTGGAGTTGTCACATATTTCGGAATTTCTATTTTACTTATCTGCAAATCTACTGCGTTATCAACATTTTGTTTTAATTCTAATTCACTTGGTATTGTATTAATTTTTTTAATATTAATATCTACTTTTGGCTGATTTATTAAACTTTTATAATCAGTTATTCCTTGTGGCAATTTAATTTCATTAAGCATATCGACATTAAATTTTTTAATATCCAAATTAAAATCATAAGCTTTTGATTCCACATCAACTTCAACAATATCTATATCAGTAAAAACTTCAGTAGGTATATCTATTTTTAAATCTACTACATCCTGTGGTAGGTTTATTTTTTTATTTAATTCATTTGCGTTATTATCAATCTCTAAAGCAAATTCAGTCATTTTAGACGGAATTGTAATGTTCTTCTGTTTAATATTATTTAATCCCGTAAAATCAATTTTTAGTTCTGTTGCATCAACATTATATGGTAATATAATGTTTTCATTAAAGATAAGGTCATATTTTTCTATATCCACATTCAGTGAAAAATCTGACATTTCACTCGGTATCTTTATATTATCAAATTTTATTGACTCAAATCTGTTTTTGTCTATTTTTATTGTAAAATCAATATTATCTTCTTCTAAATCTATTTTTTCAAGCTTTATATTCGCAAAACTCTTTCTATCTATTTCTACATTTAAATTTAACTTTTCATTATGTAAAACAATATCATCTTGAGCTAGAAGATTAAAATCATTTTCCCCGATTTCAACTTTAAACTCTCCTATTGCGTTTGGTAATTTAACTAATCTAATATTTACACTACTGAATTCTTCATTGTTAATATCAACCTTAAAATCAATTCTCGAATCATTTACTTCGATATTTTTAATGTTTATATTATTAAAACTCTCTTTATCAATTTGAATTGATAAAGCCACTTTATTATCTGCAACTACTATATCATTTTTAGTAGTTACATCAAATATATCATCTTTTATTTCTAAATCACAACTAAACTTTTCTTCTGTTAGCGATACATTAGGTATTCTTAAAGGCCTTTTGGGTAAATCTGTTTTTTCTTCTTTTATTTTACGGATTCTTTCATTTTTAGCTGATTCTAACCATGAAATCAACATATGTCTTTGATGTGTCTTTACGTGAGCATCACAATTAACTAATTCTATATTTCCCATTATATTCTCTCCAAACACAACAGCACAATCTTTTGCACAGTGGCAAACACCAAATGCAAAGACTGTGCTGCTATATCATCTTAATATCTCTTGTTAATAAAGTTTAAAACAAATTATTAACAATCTGTTCTTAGCCTTCTCCTCTAATCGCTTGAGCTAATTGTTGATCACTCTTTTCAATGGTATCTCTATTACCTTCAAGTAACTTTGCTAATCCCATAATTAACTCATAAATCTGATCTTCAACAAAATATGCTAGTGTACCCTCTGTTTTTGCTCCAGATGCACCAATTTTTTTATCCATCAACGCATCCTTTGTTTCACCTTCAAAGGTTGATAATGTAGAGGTTAGTTCATTAATAAACACTGAACCTCTATTCTTAAATTCAGCTGCAATCTTCTCTATTTCTTGATAAGTTGCATCCATTTTTTGATTATCTACTAACATTGCCATAATAATAATCCCCTTTCGATAATTATACTGCCTGTGCCGTACCTTGTCCTACACTACGATTATTAGTTCCCAAAGATGGATCTAAGCCTTCTCCAATTACTAAAGCCTTTTCAATACTGTCAAAAAGTCCTTCAGCTTCCTTATCAAACATTCCTAGAAACTGGTCAAAGGTTGCACCGCTAGCAAAAAATGCTTTTACATTATTATTAAAAAAATCCTTAAAACCATCTGCAGCTTCTCCCTGAAAGCCTGTGCTTAAAAGAGAATCAATTGCACTTTCAAGTTCGGATACCAGTGTTGCTACTTCTGCACGATATTGATTGCACACACCCTTAGCCTTCTGCATTTCATCACTTAAAACCACTCTGCTTGTTGAACCCATTGCCATTGTAAAATTCCTCCTTAATATGTTGTTTTATTTTTTATAATACGATCAAGCTCATCATATTCAGTAAACAGCTTGTCATAATATCTACCAGTTCTTTCTCCTGAACAGCCTATAATAATATTTAAGGTTTTAGACATATGCCCTATTACTTTATTCATATCATCAATAGGTGTCAAAAGAAGATCTCGTCCTGTAAACTCTATCGCATGTCCTGCCGGAGTATCAAGTGCTTTTGTTAAATTGCTATACATTGTTTCAAGCTTATCCCTTAACTTTTGATTGCGTTCTTTTAGCAACTCCATGTCTGTAGCCGCTGTTATAAAAGCCTGCTCATCTAAATGTATTCCCATTATCAGCACCTCACTTTGTTTTTGCTTTTTGAATTTCAGCCATAAGCTGATCTTTTATTTCTGCAGGCATACAGCTACAAAGCTGTTCTGCATTTTCAAAGTCTTCCAAATCAATATAAGAACGAATACGATAACTAGCTGACATATAATCTGTTGGATCTTCTAACATACGCTTCGTCCAAAAATTAATTCTGTCACGGTATTTCTTCTCCCAGTTTTCAGTGTTTTTATATTTACCTATCTTTAGCTCATAATAAATACCAGTATACTGATTACTTATAACATCAGAAGCCTGTAGTTCCCTTGCTTTATCAAGCATATTATCGTAATCTTGCTTGATTTCATAAGCAGATAAATAAAGTGAAGTTCTTAAATCCTTTTGTATTGGATCCATAGAAAATGCACCTTCTAATACATACTCCTCTTCTTTATCTTCTTTTTCAGGAATACCATCTTCTGGTGATAAATATCTTTGAATCGCCTCTGTTACTTCATCTGGATCAGCCTCACCTATATCATACATAACCTCTGATATTTGCTGACTGATTTCTTCAAATTCACCATTATCCCATCTTGCTTGCATAAGCTCTTCCTCTTCTTCAAGAGTCAGACCTTCTGGAATTGATAAAAGCTCTGTGTCATTTTTTTCTTTATTTAATAATACAGAGAATTTTTCATTATATGACATTACAGGGTCTACTGCCGCATCAAGACAAGCAATCGCTTTATCTGGCTGTTCCAAAGATAAATATAATTGGGAAGCTCTTAAATACATTTCAAAAACCTCGTTTGGAACAGGCTTGCCTTTTTCTAACGCTGTATTAATTTCTTTAATTGTATTCATCCACTTATCTGGAAGACCTTCAGCTGTATCATTCTCTGGATTTTTCATAATTGTATAAGCTACACGGTCATTATAGTATAACATATTTAACTCTGCATAATCCTTTGCACGTTCAAGCTCTGCTTTTGCTTCCTCATACATTCTCAATTCCATAAAAATATGAAACGCAAGACTATATGCAGTATAATTATTAGGCTGAAGTAGCTTCATTTGGTTAAGTGTGAATATAGTCTGACGGAAATCATTTAAACTAGCATAGCTAGCTGCCTTTTGCTGAAGTAGTTCGTAATCTACACCAATATACTGCTCAGCCTGTTCTATGTTAAGAAGTGCATTTTTGTAATCTCCTTGTTCAGCATTTATCATAGACATCATTTTATAAATCTGTCCTTTTAATGCTTCATCACAATTATTTTCTAAAGCTCTCGTTAAGCCCTTAATAGCTTCAACTGTATTACCACTCATTGCCTGAGAATATCCAAGCAAAAAATAACCATTACCGTTTGTCTTATCAATTTCTACCGCTTTTTTGAAATATCCTGCTGCTTCATCTGGTCTATCTAAAGACATACATGATTTACCTGCACAAAAGTAACCTTCTGTTTCATTTGGTTTTTCTTTTATAGCCAATTCAGCATATTTTAAAGCAGTATCATACTCACCACTACCAAAAGCTGTATTGGCATTTGCTATGTATTCATTATACGACATTTTAAACTTCCTCCTATAAGTTTATTACTCAAGCTCATCATGAGGTATTATATCAAGACTTGATGTAATAACCACATCAAACCCATGACTGTCTGCACTGTTAAAAAGAAAAAACAGTGCACTTTTTCCTTCATCTAAAATAGAAAAATATATAGGTTCAATATTTTTAATCACATTTCCCATTGATTTTTTCTCTTTTGTTTCATAGTCTCTCACAAACTGACGATGTTCTTTACGCTCTTTACTAAAAGGAAAATTAGCAAAGGTAACATCAATATAATAATCTTTTATCAATTCAAAATAATTACTTTCTACATATTTTTTAATTTTAGATTCAATTTGTTCGTTAATGCTAATAAAATGTTTGTAAATATTTATACAATCATCATCGGTTACATCGCCTTCTATAAGTATTTTTATAGAATAGGTTTTACCAAACATTTTAATTTTACATTCATCAGGAACACTAACCTCGATTTTATTTTTTCGTCTAAACATTTTTACCTCTTTTTATTTTCACACAATTCTCTATTGTCTATTGCCCAAATTCATAATCCCCTTTATTATTTCTGGCAATATAATATGTGTATCATTTTTTATTATATTAGATGTACGAGGAAACATAAATTTATATATTGATACACCGCCCGTATGTGCATAGTGACCTGCACCATGATTAATTTGAGCAGGAAGTAATGTCATCGTTTTCAAATTAGATTCTTCATGCCATACCAATTTAAAACCGAGCATATTTTCCAGCTCGCCTATAGTTATACCATTATTTGCTTCTGCTAACATTCGATTCGCCTGAGCAAAATTAGACATTCCTTTCATCGAATCTTTTTTGCCTCTGTAACTGGAAAAATTAGCTATATCAAACGATGAACCATTAGGCAATAAATCGTCTAGTATTTCTTGACTCAATGCTCGTGAATCCCAATTTCCAAACTTATCCATAGGTAATCCATCTATATTGTACTTTTTCAACATTTTAAATCCTTCTGTATTGTTAGGGGCAGGCACCAATTTTGTTCCGTCACTAACCCATTGTGCAGAATCCATTATTGTCAACTTAGTATTTAGCTTTAGATCATCCACATCAAAAATAAATATCTTAAAAGCATTTTTTAAGCCATCTTTAGACTTAAATAATTTGTTAAACATATCCTTCATACTTAATACAAACGATTGCTTTGTTGCTTTTAAAAAACTTCCAACGCCTTCTTTAGCAATAAGTGCAGCACCTTGTTTTGCAAAAGAAGCTGCAGGAAATAAAATAGATACAACATCACAGCCCCATTGAATACCATTAAAAACATCTGCCCAAAAAGGATGTTCACTTTTTCTTAATGTTTGGGCTATGCCTTTACCATCATTGAGTAGCATACACCCAATATCTGCTACACTCATGAGTAAAGAAATGAGTCCAGCAATAGCCGCAACAGCAAGAGGACCAAACCAAATAACTAAAACAGCTGCTGCAAGGATCACAACAAGAGCTGTTACAAGGGCCACAATATTTTCCTTACACCACTCAACTACATCTACAACAAAATTAGCAATAGCATTACCAATATCACAAAGTCCATCCCATAACGCTTTTGCACCATCTCCAACTCTTTCCCAAAAGCCTTTTTCAGATTCAGGTTTAAGATAGCTATACTTACTATAAAAGTCATCCTTTAACTCTTCTACTTTTGTAGAAACTTTATCATCTACATCATCAACATTTGCAATAAATTCATCTAACTTTTCATAAACCAATGAAAGAGAACTCTTCTTCGTTTCTTCTCTACTTTCTGAATTACTCACTTGCTGTGTAGAGGTATCAACAGTAGCAACTGTAGAAGCAACATCTATTTTATTTTTCAGTGTATTCAGTTGAGTTGTAAGACTGCTAGCTGTCTGTTTTAAATTAGAAAAAGCTTGGCCTAAATCAAAGAAACCTCCTACACCCATACTTCTAGAAAACATATTTCCAGTTAATGTGATTGTTGACATTTTATATCATCACCTCTTCATTCGCCGTTTAACCATTTTGTCTTGTACACTTGCATTTGTGTATAATAGTTATTTACCTGCCTTTGAGCATCATACTCACTTCCAACATTATTTAATTGATTTGTAACCGTGTTCAATTCGTTATTACAGTTATCAAAACTTTGCTGAGCTGCATCAACTTGATCTTCTAAATTTTTTCTTTTTTGTGATAAGTCTGATAAAATTGAATTCAAATCGTTTTGGGTACCTTGGATATCCAACGAATAAACCGATTGTATATCAGCTACACCTTTATCTGAATTAATTATCTTTTTATACTCATCACTTGTTTCTTGAATATACTTTTTCATATCAGGAAACTCATTATTAATAATTGAACTGCACTTATTTTCTGCATCCTGTAAAATTGTTACCTTTTGTTTTAGAGAATTAAGAGTACTTCTTCTTTCTTCTAATTCATGAAGTAAAGTGTTTTTTCGTCCTTGTAATGCAGACCTATTACGACGAATAGTATCCCTATTTATTATCGCTTGGTTGTATTTATTTTTTGTAATATAATAAAGTTCTTCATAATTAGGCATACGAAACTCCCTTTCTCAAATAAATTACAAACTTTTCTTCATTCTTTTGAACCAAAACAACTAAAACATAGCAAAATATAATAATTCTAAATTAAAACGAATTATTAAAAAGATTATTTATAATTTTTAATAATCCGTTGTTATTAATTTTCTGTTTGACAATAAAACACAATCTAATCGAATAATATCATCATAAAATATTACACTTACAAAAACTGACATAATAAGCTTGTATATTATATTAATACTTTACACTAAAAAAGTCAACACATGAGACTATATTTGTTATTTTTAGTCATAGTAGATAAATATGTTGTAAACTATTAGCTAGAACAAAAATCCCCCCATTTGACATTCTTCAATTAAGCTAAATATATCGAAAAGCAAATTGATATTAAAATCTAATAAAATGTAGATAAATAGATTTAATAAAGTGTGTAAGTTTATTTATGAAAGCAAACGTTTTATCCAATTGCAAGAACTCGTATTGACAATTACGTTAAACCATTTCTCTCCTTGTGCTATAATAATTCAGAGTATAATTTTTTACTCAACTAAAAATATACAAACTCACTGTTCATATGAGTTTATGGGCAGTTGTGGATATATCAGGAAACGCTCTGCCCCTGCCACTCAAAAACGGCTTAAACATTGAGTTTAAGCCGTTTTTTGCTATTGTTTTATGCGTAGAACACGGTCTAAATTTTTCGGTTTTGCCACCAATATGTCAGCGATTTAGTCCAACCCGTGCCAACAATTCCAACGTTTCCGTTTGGTACAGCATCATTATAGCATCAATAAAATTCGTATTAACACAATTTTTTACTGTACGTGATTGAAATATCTTTAAAGTTTAGTTATTATATTAATAATAGTTTTAAATAAGAATTTGATAAAAATGCATGTTTTCTTAGCAGCAAATTACAATACTATATAATAAAGAAGGAATCCAATATGTATATTAAGTCTATCCATTTAAACTCTTTTAAATCATATGAAGACACCAAAATCCATTTTAATTCAAAATTCAATGTGTTAATAGGAGAAAACAATGTAGGTAAAACTACTATTTTTGAGGCTATACAATTATGGAATAAATGTTTTGACATTTCTATTACTAGTAACGGAAAAGATTTTTACAGTTCCAGTAGCCCTTTATATATAAGTTTTGAACAACTATATTTTCTTAGGTTAACAAAAGATACTGATATTTTTTTCAACAATAAACGCTCTTGCGAAATAATTATTACTTTTTCAATTGATACTGAATGTTTTTCTTTGGGGTTTCGTTTAACCCGTCCACAAATCGCAAATGCATATATAAGAATTTCGCAAATTGATCCAGCTGAATTCGAAAACTTAAAAGATTGTCTAATCCGTAAAAATATTAAGTTGCATGATTTCATTTTTATCCAACAAACTGCACCTGTGGCAAATGTATTAAGCAAAGAACCATATATGTTTGAAGGTCAAATAACCAAAAAAATACAAAGAGGAAAATCTAACGAAGTATTAAGAAACAAAATACTAAAATGCTTAGAAACAGATACTCACCTTATTAACTTAATGAAGGATGTTTTAGATAAAGATTTTGAATTTATTATACCTAAACGAAAATCAAGAAGTAAGGATGAATATATTGATTTATATGTGCAATTTAATGGCTCGAAAAAACAAGAAGTTTATTTACAAGGAAGTGGCTTTTTACAAACTGCAGAAATATTTTCTACTATAAAAATTATGGATAATGCACTTAACATCACATTAATCGATGAACCAGATTCTCATATTAGCCCAAGAATACAAAGTAAACTTTTAAAACATATACAAGAAATAAATAACACTCAGATATTTGTTATTTCACATAACGACAACTTCGTTGAGACACTTGAACCTGAAAATATAATTTTTATCAACGAAGAAAATAAAGCTTCTAACGAAATTCGTCCACTAGATGAAATAAACTTAGATTACTTGCACACCTCTTTAGGGGGGATAATTTCTGGCTTAACAAGATTACAACGTAGCAAAAAAGTGGTTTTTGTTGAAGGCAATGATGACATTGAGTATATAAAACAATTAAACCAAGCGATTAAACGTACTACTCCTGATAAAAGCATCGATTTAAATCAAATTTCTTTTTGGTATATACGTGGTAAGGATTACATTGCTCAAAAAATCATGACTGGAAAACAGTTGTTATCTCAAGCAGTATCTTCTTGTGAATTTTCCGCTATTTTTGATAAAGACTTTTCTACTATTTTAGAAAATGAAAAATATAAACGAAACACTATCAGTAAGCGTTTAGGAAGCGATCTCATTCATACTCATGATGGATACTGTATTGAATCAGTATTATTTTCAAATAGAGATTTATTGAAAACTTATTTAACTAAATTACTTCCTTCTGAATTTGATTTGGATTTATTTATAGATAACTATTTTTCTCAAATTTCAAATGATATAGCTAACACTGCTTCAAATCTATATGTAACTATGAAATCAAAATTCAAAACCCAAAAGAGGGATGCTCGTCCAGAACTTAAAGATGTTGAACTTGATGATTTTTCTAGAGAAGCACGAGACAATATTCAATTTGCTATGCTGAAAGATAATATTAAACATTTTGTAATAAAACTTGAGACTGAGGCAAATGTTAAGCTGTTTTCACGAACAGATGATAGTTCTGAAACAATATCATCTACTTTACTAGAAAAATATTTCGAGACATTAAATGCCTATGAAGAAATATATCCTAGTTATATTGAATTAATAGATATGCTACAAAGGTTCATTATAAATTAAACCCATCCGTTATCCCACTAAGATAAGAGGTATCTTTCTTAACATAATACCTTTCAGTAATTTCAGATGTACTATGCCCAAGCAGGTCTGCTACCTGTCGTGGTGTAAGGGATTTTATTGTGCCGTCGGGTTACTTTATGCTGTTAACAAGATTGGTTGCAAAGGTATGACGGAGTGAGTGCAAGCCTTTGATTTCTATGATAAAAAATAAACACTTGAAAAAATTGAAGTTTTCGTTACCGACAGCATGACACCCTCTCGATTTGCGAGAGGGTGTGGGGTTAACCCCAACTGTGTGCAACATTCAAATCTAAACTTTCATAAATAAACTTACACACTTTTCTTGACAAACCCAATATATCTGCCTTATTCTTCGCCTTAACCATTCGTTAAGGCTTTTAATTTTGCTTTCCATATCTGCAATAGAATGATATCCAAGCCAGCCTGTTGTATATTTCTTTACTCTTTTAAGTATGATCTCAACAGACC
>JAXJTP010000127.1:0-12720 GCA_036309525.1 Acutalibacteraceae bacterium
GGGAGTAAGACCCCTTGAAGACTACAAGGTTGATAGGGCAGAGGTGGAAGCATGGTAACATGTGGAGCTGACTGTTACTAATAGGTCGAGGGCTTGACCAAGAAAATCGGATTTTACTGTATGAAGTTTTGAAAGTATAAGTTAAGTAAGACGCAATTATAGATGTTGCGTCTTTTTCTATAGTAAATCAAATATGTGGAGAAGTACTCAAGTGGCCGAAGAGGTGCCCCTGCTAAGGGTATAGGTCGGGAAACTGGCGCGAGGGTTCAAATCCCTCCTTCTCCGTTTAAATAAGCTTATAATAAGCTTATTTTTTTTATGTTTTTATGTAATTTATCTATTGACAAATATAGTCAATGTGACTATTATAATATGCAAATAGTTATATTGACTATATAATATTACTTATGGTTAAGAGAGGTAAATTATGAAAGATAGAGTAATAAGTGATGCTGAGCGTGAGTTTTTGGATAATTATAATTCTGATAAGTATCAAAAGTATTCTGCAACAGCAGATATGCTTATTTTTACGATTACGGATAATAATAAATTAGGACTGGTATTAATTCAAAGAGGTGGTTATCCATTCAAGGGATATTGGGCATTTCCTGGTGGATTTATAGATATAAATGAGTCTATAGAGGATGCGGCAAAGCGAGAACTTAAAGAGGAAACCGGACTTGATGGACTCTTTATGGAACAGTTTGGAACGTATGGAGATGTCGATAGAGATCCTCGTATGAGGGTAATTTCGATAGCACATTTGGCGTTAGTGCCTAAAGCAGCACTTAGAAATTTAATGGCTGGAGATGATGCAAAAAAAGCAGATATTTTCGAGGTGGATTTCGAAGATGGATGTGATGTAAATGAGCTTGAGAAAGATGTTTTATACAATAAAGAGAGTGGTAAAAATAAACGTAAAATGAGTTCTGAAGAAGATGAAAAGGTAGTTTTATGTAGTGGAGAGACAGGAAAAAAGAAATGTAAAACGAGCTTTAGAGAAGATGAAAAGGTAGTTTTGTGTGGTGGAGCAAGCTCAAAAAAGGAATGTAAAATAAGTTTTGGAGAAGGGGAGAAAGTAGGGAGCTTTAAAGGTGAAGAAATAGGGAGTGATGATAGTATTGCGGATGTATTTAAAGGGGATGACACTAATGATAGAGATGAAATTAAAGGGGATAGTGGAAATAATGGAAGTGTTAAAAGTGAAATTATTAGCAAGAATGATAAGTGTGCAAATAGTACAATTCAAAGTGCGGGGGGAGAATGTGTAAAACTTATCAATATTCGAAATGGTGAGGTGCTGGATTGTGATGATTTGGCGTTTGACCATGACAGAATTCTTAGAGATGGTTTAGCTAAGATAAAGAATAAGTTGTTGAATTCAGACATTGTTTTTGAATTGGTTGAGAATAGGGAGTGTTTTACTTTATATGAGGTTAGAAAGATTTATGAGGCGGTTTTAAATCAGAAACTTGATACGGGAAATTTTAGAAGAGATTTTAAGCGTAAATACATTAGTACAGGTAAGGTTGTTGCAACTGGTGAAAAGACAACTAAGTTTTCCGCCAGACCAAGTGAGTGTTTTAAGTTTGTTGGTGATTAAAGGAAACAAATGAGATATTCGGAAGGATGAATTTATTCAGGGTTTAAGTTTGGTGGTGATTGAAGGAGGCGGATTTATGAGTAATAAAGTATTAGTTGTTGTTGATATGCAAGAGGATTTCGTGTATGGGGCATTGAGAAATGATGATGCTATAAATATTGTGGGGAGTGTGGTAAACAAGGTTAGGCAGTTTGAGGGAGAGGTTGTTTTTACGATGGATACCCATAGTAAGAACTATCTTGATACGCAGGAGGGAAAGAGACTTCCTGTTGAACATTGTATACGGGATACAAAAGGCTGGCAGCTTATTGAACCTTTGAGGGATTTTCAGTTGGAAAAGGGATGTAGGATTTTTGAGAAGGAAACGTTTGGGTGCAAGGCGCTTGTAAGCTGGCTTAGTAGCTTAAAATCCAGCGATACTTATGAGAACGAAGCTAGCGTGATAGTATGTAGCAATGCTTATGAGTATGAAGCCAGTGGGATGGCAAGCCGCGATGTTTATGAGTGTGAATCTAGCGCGATGGCAGGCAGCGATGTTTATGAGTGTGAAACAAGTGAGATAGCAGGCAGTAATGCTTATGAGTATGAAACTAGTGGGATGGTAGGAAGTAATGATTCTGAAAATCAAGCTAGTAATATGGCAGGCGGTAGCTTAGCAGGTAACGATGCTTATAAGTGTGAGAATGATGGATTGAGAGATGTTATTGATGAAATTGAACTGATTGGGGTTTGTACTGATATTTGTGTAATATCAAATGCTTTATTGCTGAAGACGTTTTTCCCGGAGGTGACCATTAAAGTTGATGCTGCTTGTTGTGCAGGAATAAACCATGAAAGCCATGAAATGGCTCTTAAAGCGATGCAAATGTGTCAAATAGAGATTTATAACAGTGATTTTTAGAAAGGGGCTATTATGTCAAATATGATGTTACAACATGATAAGAGAAATTTATCCATGGTTATGGATTTTTATGAAATGACTATGGCAAATGGTTATTTTTATGACCAGGATAAGGATAAGAAGGTTGCTTTTGATGTTTTTTACAGGAAGAATCCTGATAATGGCGGATATGCTATTTTTGCCGGGTTAGAACAAATTATTGATTATATTGAGAATATGCATTTCTCTGATGATGACATTGATTATTTTAGAGCTACTAATATTTTTGGTGAGGAATTCCTGGAGTATCTTGCTAATTTTAAGTTTTCAGGGGATATTTATTCTTTTCCGGAAGGTTCTATTATGTATCCTAACGAGCCTGTGATCACAGTTATTGCTCCTTTGCTGGATGCTCAGCTTATTGAAACTGCTTTGTTGCTGCAGGTTAATCATCAGTCATTAATTGCTACAAAGACGAGGCGTATTGTTGAGGCTGCCAGGGGACGAGAGGTGTCTGATTTTGGGGCAAGGCGTGCCCATAATATGGATGCTGCAGTTTATGGAGCCAGAGCTGCTTATATTGGTGGAGCGGTTGGTACTGCAACTGTAATGGCCGGAAAGTTATTTGACATACCTGTCAGCGGAACCATGGCTCATAGCTGGATTATGTTTTACAAGGATGAATTTACTGCGTTTAAGCAATACGCAATGAATTACCCGGATTCTACAGTTCTTCTGGTTGATACTTATGATGTTATAAAGTCCGGTATCCCTAATGCCATAAGGTGCGCCAAAGAGGTTTTGGAGCCAATGGGAAAGCGTTTGAAGGGAATTAGAATTGATAGTGGTGATTTGGCTTACCTTTCCAAAAAAGTCCGTAAAATGCTGGATAATGCTGGTCTTAATGATTGCAAAATTATTGTGTCAAATTCGTTGGATGAGTATACTATTGATTCTTTGATCAATCAGGGCGGAAAGATTGACAGTTTTGGTGTTGGAGAAAGACTTATTACTGCAAAATCAGATCCTGTATTTGGTGCTGTATACAAAATATGTGCAGTCGAGGAGAATAATGAGTTTGTTCCAAGAATAAAGATTTCGGAGAATATTGAGAAAATAACAAATCCGGGAATTAAAAAGATATGGCGTATTTATGACAAGGAAAGCGGCAAGGCAATTGCTGATTTAATCACAAATCAGGATGAAAATCCTAATGATGAGGCTGTATACAATTACGTTGATCCTGCCAAACCATGGAAAATAAGGGTTTTTGAAAACTTTTATGCGAAGGAAATGCAAATGAAAATCTTTGAAAATGGCAAGTGTATTTACGAGAAGAAGAAGATTGATGACATAAAGAATTATGTTCAAAAGCAGCTTGATGAGGAAATATGGGAAGAAGAACAGCGTTTTGTAAATCCTCATAAACATTATCTGGACATGAGCAGGGCTTATTATGATATGAAAATGAGACTTTTGGATGAATCAAAGGTGGATTAAATCAAAAAAGAAAACTTGATATTAAAAATTTATATTGGATTTGTGTATTTTTTCTGTTAATATAAGAGCATATGTTGTTACAAATGGGAAGGTTTTACCACAAAATCTTGGGGTGAATAGGCAAAAATAGGATTTTTTCAAATTTGGGCGAAGTTATTTTTTGGGAGTTATTTACATTGTGAAAGCCTAAATTTGATGATAATATGGTACTAAGGCACTAAAAACGCATTTAGGAGGATTTGCATATGAATAACCTTACCAGTGAAAAAAATGTTGCAAAAGATGCAAAAAGGGATGTAGCAATGAATCAGTCACAAGAATCATCAGTGGCCTATAGGCTGGAATTTAAGATTCCGGAATTTTTGAAGAAGTATTCAAGATTATCAATTAACTAAAGAATTACATAACAGGTATACATACAAGATAAAACCACATTCTGTCATGAATGTGGTTTTTTGTGTGTTGAAGTTAGTGATAAAGCAGGCACAATAGGGGTGTAAAATCAGATTAAAAAACGGGAGTGTCTGATGAATTTAGTTGACTAAACTTATATAAATATCTATAATTTAAAATGTATTACTATAGTAATACAGGTGTAATACACGTGTAATACCATAGTAATACACGTGTATTACATAAATTGAAGCGTAAAAAGGAGCATAAAATGAAAATTATAGCATTAGCAAATCAAAAAGGTGGTGTCGGTAAAACAACAACAACTTACAATATTGCTACAGCAAAAGCATTGGATGGAAAGAAAGTTTTGATGGTAGATTTAGACCCTCAGGCATCCCTTACAATTGCTGCAGGAATTGAACCAGGGGAAGACAGATTGGATGGATTCAGTACAGTAGATCTTTTTAACAGAAGAAAGGATCCTGTGGATGCCATATTTGAGGTGAAGTCATTTGACAATAATGGGAAGCTTTTTATAGTGCCATCTGATCCAAATCTTTCTTACACAGAAGCAAATATGAATGCTCAGGATGCAAAGGATTATTTTCTAAAAGATGCTTGTGAAATTTTTGAGGAATATGAATTTGATTATGTGTTTTTGGATTGTCCTCCTAATCTTGGTCCATTTGTAATTAATGCACTTGTTGCGGCTGATGAAGTTATAGTTCCGGTTAAAACGGATTATCTTTCATACCGAGGTGTTGAACTTATAATGGACAGCGTTGACAGAGTTAAGTCAAATAAGCGAATGAATCCAAAACTTACAATTGCAGGAATTATACCTACGATGTACAGAGGTACAACTAATGACCATAAAGAGATTCTTGCGGCATTAAAAAATCAGGGAGAAATTCTTGGAATTGTTAAGGAATCTGTTGCGGCATCGAAGGGAGATGTTGATGGAATTCCGGCAGTAATTAAAGAACCAAAAAGTGATGTTTCAAAAGCTTACTTAGAAATAGCTGCTAAAATATAATTTGTTTTTAATAAATATCGTGTATTACTATGGTAATACTATAGTAATACACGTGTAATACACCTGTAATACACGTGTATTACACATCTAAAAAAGAAAGCGAGATTTAATATATGGGTGACATGATTAAGAAGACAAGTACACTGGATAAGATTAAAGCCAGGGAACAGCGTAAAATAGATACAGTTCATACAGAAAATGAGACCATCGATAAAATCACTTCAAGCACAAAAGGTAAGAACAAAATCATTTCTGCGCGTGTTAATGAAACAACATATCAGGCATTTAAAGCAACATGTGAAGCAAAGGGAATCTCTGCCAACGCATGCATAAATATGTTAATTACAGATTTTGTTAATAACAACAAAGGGTTACTCTCTTAATTTAAGACAAAAAAAATGAACCGGTTTTATACCGGTTCAACATAAAAGGGAGTTTAAATAAATTATGAAAAGAAATTTGTTTTATTTGTTTCAACACAGTTATAATACTTTAAATTTGTGTTCTTTTTTTGTTTTAGAAATTAACAATATCTAAATAAAGTATGACCTAATTTTAAAAAAACTTATTGATTAATAAGCATTTCCATATTGGATTTTACTGTCTGAAACAGTTCATCTCCTGTCAAATCATAAGGAAATGGGTTGGAATCCAAAAACAGTTCACATTCCAAATCTTCCTCATCTTCAGCGTATTTTATAACTATAAACGGTTTTTTCTTGAAAAGAATCTCATCTAATCTAAAATACATTCCATTGTATTGATAGGTATCTTTATCATAATATTGAGCTCCCAATTCGAGCATAACATTGCTGACTTTTTCTTTTCTGATAAAAAATTCATCATGGCTTGGCATATCATAAGGCCAGATTTTAACCCTTTCAGCAGCCGATGGCGTGATTTGTTTTAACCTGCCAGAAGATGCCGGCTTCCTGGGTTTTGATGATTCTTTAGGTTTTACATTAAGCGCTAAGGATTTCTCAGGCTTTAATTTAGGTTTTTCAGATTTAATTTCAGGCTTTGGTTTAGAATTCTTAGGTCTAATTTCAAGTTTTGGTTCTGACCTTTGTTTTAATTTGGTTTTAGGCTTCTCCAAAGACATTTCTAACTGTTTTAAGTCATTATAATCATTGTAATCAAAGCTTTCATTTTCACTTACATTTTCATCATCCGGAAAATCTTCTTTGGGAACGAAAGATGATGAAGTTCTCTTTAAAGAACCTGCTTCATCCCGCAGTTTTAGAATATAGTTTAGAAGTTCTTGTTCATTTACGATTATTTTATCTTTTGAAAAGGCTTTTCGTTTGCTTTTTATGATAAAACCCTCTAATTCTGTAAGGGTGTGTAGTATATTTCTTTCCTCATCCATCGCATTTGCTCCATTTCTAATTACATATAGATATACTTTATATATATTTCGGAGAATTGAACTACACTCTTGATAAATGCTGAAAAAAAAGAGACAACACCTGCCTGTGTTATCTCTTTGAATTGATAATATAAATCCCTTTTATTTATTGATATCGATTTTCAATCAAATTATTGTATACAATGTGCCGACTTAGTATGATGGACCACTTGGAATGATTAATACTGCAATAATGTATGCAATAATTCCACAGCCTCCTGCTAATGTAAAGATTGCCCAAAGTAATCTCACAATTGTAACATCAATACCAAAGTAGTTTGCGAGACCTGAACAAACTCCTGCAAATACTTCGTTTGATGTATCTCTATACAATTTCTTTCCCATAACTTTTTCCTTTCTTTTTCTAAACTACGACTAATACTGATTATATTATATCGTTTTTTAGATATTTGTGTATTTTAATATTAGCAAAATAACTACGTTTATTTCGCAAACTTTTAATCAATTAATAATCCATGCTCAACAAGGAATTTAATTGAGCATTTGCTTGTTTTATCCGCAAATTCCACTTCTATTTTGTCACCATCAATTGAAATAACCTTACCAACTCCAAATGATTTATGATTAATCGTCATGGTATCTTTTATTTTCTGGCAGTAGTCTTCATATGAATTTAAAGATATATCTTTCTTGGCAGAAGCCTTTTCTACATAACTGCTTTTACGCAGCAAATCTCTTGGTGGTCTTTTTCTGTTTGCTTCAGCCTTAAATTTCTCCTCGAGAGCTTTGGCTTCCTCAGGGTCAATTTCTTTCCTGTCAAAAAGCTCATTAATAAATGTTGAATTCTGGTCCGTCTGGAAAATGTGAACACGCCTTTTAGCCCTTGTTACAGCTACATAAAAAAGCCTTCGTTCTTCTTCGTACTTTTTTATGTCTTCCTCAGTTGGATTCTTGATGTCTTTAAATGGTTTTTCGGGGAAAATTCCATCCCTTATATCAAGCAGAAATACGATTTCATACTCAAGACCTTTGCTTGAATGAATCGTTGACAATATCAGCTTACTGTCTGTGTTTTCTTTTGTTCTGATAATTTCATTAAGCTCATCAAGTCGGGCGATAAGTGACTCAGCAGACTTTTCATTAATTGCAAGAAACTTCAATGTATTAATACTATTTGCTTTTATCTGATTTCGTTCAATGTAACTGTTGTATTCAAGATTAACTAAAATTCTTGTTAACGCTTTATCAGCTCTTTCAGTCAGCAATTTAGTCAGGTTAGCCTGAACCTGCTTACACTTTTTACGGGTATTGTCCGGAATACTGCTTAATCCTGAAGCAATGTCCAGGATATTCATGTCCCTGTCCACTGCGATATCACATATCTTTAAAGCATGTTCCTTTTTAAGATAAGTTCCCAATTTATAATATATTCTCATGAAAAGAGAAGCATCTTTGGGATTCATCGCAAACTCTATTATGTTTCGAATGTCCATTATAACTTTGTTTGTAAAAAAGTTTAAATCCGAGTTCTTGATTTGATAGTCGATGCCTTTTCTTTCAAGTAAATCAACTAATGGAATTATACTTTCATTATCCCTGTATAAAATGGCTGTTTCCATTCTGCAGTTTTCTGCCACTTTTACAAGGTAACTGTATTGAGAGCGAACTGTTTTCAATTTTATTTCATGAATTTCATCGCCCTTGGCATTATTAGTAATCATATTCTTGTCTTTTCTAAAAGTATTCTTCTTAATGAACTGATTTGCCGAGTCAACAATGCTTCCGGTTGATCTGAAGTTTTCTTCCATCAGTAACACTTTTGCATTCTCATATGTTTTATCAAAGTTGAGCAATGCCTCCGGATATGCTGCTCTAAAACCATAAATACTTTGATCTTCATCACCAACCATAAATATATTTTTATCTTTTTTTGCAAGAATTTCTATGATTGCATGTTGGATTTTGGAAGTATCCTGTGCTTCATCAACACATATATATTTGAACTTATTCTGGAAATACTCAAGTATATCTGAATCATGACACAGTATATTGTATGCATAAACCATCTGGTCATCATAATCCATCATGTTATTCGTTCTCATGTATTCACAATAGCCATCATATATCGCCTTTACCGGATAATTTACGCTATTATCAAAATCAGCGATTGCATCATCATCAAACATCATATTCTTGATATATGTTATATAAGCGCGCACTGATTTAAGATCACTTTCTGTAGGATATTCATCCAGCAATGTCTGATAGATATCAGAAATAATCTTTAAAATGTTTCTGTCATTTGGTTCTAATGCCGGGATTGTTTTCTGCCTGATGTTTGCATAGTATTTTATAATCTGATAACTAAGACTGTTAATAGTTCTAAATTCAAGATTTGAGCCAACTTCATTTCCAAACAATTTTTCAAATCGATTCTTCATATCCTTCGTAGCAGAAACTGTATAAGTTACTGTAAGAATATTGCCGGGATCTATTCCTAAGCACTCAATCATGTATCCAAGTCGTGATATTAACACACTTGTTTTACCGCTTCCCGGAACTGCCAGCAACAAGGTTGGCCCGTCAATTTCTTTAACAGCGTTTGTCTGCTGCTCATTCAAATTCAATTCGTATTTTTCTTTAAATTCATCAAAGGTCATATCTTTTCCCTCAATCTGTAGATTATTATTTATCAGCAAGAATCTGAAAATCCATTGCTTTATGTAATTTTTCAATGTAATACACGTGTATTACTATAGTATTACACCTGTATTACACCTGTATTACACGTGTAATACATTCTATTTTTTAAAATTCATGCGCAAATCCTGACTTTTTGGAACTGAATAACTCTATGGTTCAATGACTTTTTGGAACTGACCTATCAGATATTGGTTTCTTATCATCGAAAGATTATTTAATAATAAAACATCTTTAACATTGTTTTTCTCTACGAAGTCCTTCAGATTTCCATTCCAGTATCTATAATCAACGACGTATATTTTTTGATAATGATCTACCAAAAATGGAACAAACGCATTACCAAATGACTCTTTAACAACAACACAACTGCTTCCATCCGATAACTCATTATTCGTAATTTCCGTAAAAGGATTATCACTTGCAATAAATGTGCTGTACTTAATTGCAGGTTTATAGTTCGTAACATCATTAATGACGTCCCAATCATACTCATCCCCGCTGGCAGGAGTAACATGCATTTTGGCATCTGCATTTGGAACATATGCCGTAACAGTATCCGGATTTGCCTTCAAAGCTTCCTCGTTGGTATCATTGTAAAAAGAACCAATAAATCCAGGAAACTCCTTTTTCTGATAACTGTTTATGTCTTCAGGTGTTATTCCCTTCTCCTCACAAAACTTCTCGTACGCATAATAAGCACCAAGTGCTGTCCAGTGATGATCTGTTCTGAAATAAATATACTCCTTACGATGCTGCATCAAAGAATCATAAATATTGACCTTCTTCACAGAATCACCCATCTTTGAAAAAATATCATTAATTGCTTTCTGCTCATCAGACGAATTTATCTCATCCCTTAAATTATCAGGAAACACAATCCCTGTACTAAGTGGAATAAGCATATTATAAACCTCAGCCTTGCCTGATAATGCATCAGCTAAATCTGTAACGGCTGAAGCATAATTACCTGCAGTATCATCTCTGTAATTATAAATCTCATATCCAGAATCACCAACAACAACAACTCCACCCTTATCTATAACTTTATCATCAGATTCTATCTTTTCATACTCATTAACGCTGGTTGTATTCTCTGTACCAGCCTCACTATCTTTATCGTTTTCAGATTCTGTTTCAATCACGTTATCCGACGCTTTATCATTAACTAAAGCTTCATTGGTCTCCTTATTGTTTTGCTTCTCAACTCTTTTACTACTGCTACATGCAACAGCAACCATCATTCCAACAATCATTAAACAAACAACTTTTTTCTTCATCTCAATTATACATCCTTTTATAATAATATTTTCAATTTATAAACCATAAAAATCCATAAATTTCTTGCATGCCTAAGCTTATCACCAGGCAATTATAAAAAAGCATTATATTAATCTAATATCATAAATTACATCAATTAATGTTTAAAATCCTTATATAGTCTACCACAATTTCAAATTCAAAAACTTAAGATATTCTTAACTTAAAACTGCAGGCAAAATTCACCACAAGCCACTAAATTAACCTAATCATCCAAGCCCATACTAAAAACTCAAATATTACAAATGTCCCCAAACAAAAAAGACACCTAATATCAGCCCACTTTTTAATTTCCAAACTCCTTCAATAAACGTACTTCATTCCCTAATAAAAACAAAATACTGCCAGTTACCTGACAGTATTTCTATTTTCCACACACAAATTGCTACTTCTTTAGCCAATCCATATGCTATCAACGATTTTATATTATTCAACCAAATTAATCTCTTAATTCATTATGCCTTCTGAGCTTATATTCGCCCCCAATTAGTACTTTTTAAGAACCTCATGTAGTTCTAATCCATTTTTACACAAAGAGCTCTCAAAAATGATTTTAATGAGTTCATTTTCATCCTCCTCATTATCAAACTGTAATTGAGGAAATTTTGTCATAATCTTTCTCTTTAACTGCATCCCCATTTCATAATCATTACACACATTAATATCCAAATCCATTAACCTTCTCCTTTCCCATTTCTATAACCCAATATAAGACATTATAACATTTACTCCACTTTGGTAAAATAAACACTTTACCAAAATCTGTAAATAAACCCTCTCAATTTTACCTTAGTTCTATAATAAAAAATATCAATTTCACTACATCCTACCCAAAACACCCTAAATCAAATTAGATTTCTCGATATTTACCTAACCATTTTCATTAAAAAAACTATTTTCCACTCACAAACAACAATCTTAATTCCCACTACAATTAAATACTAGGTTCTTCGCCATTTAACTCATAAACAACAATCTTAATTCCCACTACAACCATCTAATTCTTTAAACGCGTGCACTAAAATACTATTAAGTAATTTGCTCTCTCTTCTCAAAAAATGAAGAATTCCCCCTTAACAACAGTTTTTCACCTACATTCTCAGCAATTACTCCTCTTTATCCTCTCAATACATTCTCCACATATCATGAATGACAAAATTTTAAATAAAAGACCTGCTTAATGTCTTTTATCAATACAAAACAAAAAAGCCTGAACCTAATGTTCAGACTTAAAAATAAAGGTGACTGCCGGATTTGAACCGGCGATGACGGTGTTGCAGACCGGGGCCTTACCACTTGGCTAAGTCACCATATTAAGTTAACGCAGAGGGTGGGATTCGAACCCACGCGCCCTTGCGGACAAACGGTTTTCAAGACCGCCTCGTTATGACCACTTCGATACCTCTGCATAATGCGCCACCGGGGGCTCGAACCCCGCACACCCTGATTAAGAGTCAGGTGCTCTACCAAATGAGCTAGTGGCGCCTACTAGGGTGGATACAGGGATTCGAACCCTGGGCCTCCAGAGCCACAATCTGGCGCGCTAACCAACTGCGCTATACCCACCATTAAATTTTATAATGTGCCCAAAGGGATTCGAACCCCCGACACCCGGCTTAGAAGGCCGGTGCTCTATCCAGCTGAGCTATGGACACATATAGCGTGCGTGAGAGGATTCGAACCCCCGACACCTTGGTCCGTAGCCAAGTGCTCTATCCAGCTGAGCTACACACACGAATCATCTGTATAAAAGACAGAAAAGCGGGTGATGGGAATCGAACCCACGTATCTAGCTTGGAAGGCTAGTGTTCTACCATTGAACTACACCCGCATCAAATCGGGGTGACAGGATTCGAACCTGCGACCTCCTGGTCCCAAACCAGGCGCTCTAGCCAAGCTGAGCCACACCCCGATAA
>JAXJTP010000128.1:0-2722 GCA_036309525.1 Acutalibacteraceae bacterium
ACCTATTTATTATGATGAGTTAATGAAAAAAGTACCAAAGGGAAAACTTATAACTGTTAGTGTTATGAGAGATTATCTAGCAAAGACAAATAATGCAGACTTCACTGATCCTATGACAGCAGGTATATTTGTAAATATAGTTGCTTGGGCTAGTTATCAAAGAGATGAAGATATTACACCATACTGGAGAACTTTAAAATCAGATGGAGAATTAAATGTTAAATATCCAGAGGGGAAAGAATTACAAAAAAGATTACTTGAAGAAGAAGGACACACAATTATTTCAAAAGGAACAAAGAATATAAAATACTATGTTAAGGATTTTGAAAATAGTTTGATAGAACTATAATTACAAATTACAATTTTATAGTTATTGATTTATAGTAATTTACCGAAAAGATTGTCAGTAATGACAGTCTTTTTTGTTATATATTGACTTTTAACGGTAACTACTATAAAATATAGTAGTGTAGCTTATAGCAAAAAAGGAGATGTGGAGTATATGAAAAATTATGACAACTATTTTCTTCCAGTAGATAATATGGAAGAAGCAAAAAGATATTATGAGGAAATATTGGGGTTAAAAAAGAAATTTGATTTCTCTGATAAGGGAATGGTTGCTTATAATATTGGAAATGAAGAACCTGCAATAATTTTAAAAGACAAAAATAAATTTGAGAATTTAAAGCCTACAATATGGTTTGAAGTAGAAGATGTTGCAATCTTCTATAAAGAAATGTTGAATAATGGTATAAAATTTTTGAGTGAGCCTTTTAAAATTGGAACTGGTAATGCAGTCGAGTTTGAAGATCCATTTGGAAATAGACTTGGCGTTACAGATTATATTAAGTAAGGAGTAGAGATTATGTCAAATATAGATTTGGTATTATTAGGACTTATTAAACAAAAATCACAAAGTGCTTATGATATTAAAAAAAATATAGAATATCGTAATATACCAAGATGGGTAAGAATTAGTGAACAGTCTATTTATAAGAAAGTATTACAATTAGAATCAAAAGAATATATTGTTAGCCATAAAGAGAAAGAGGGAAATATGCCAGATAAAGCAGTATATACTATTACTGACAAAGGTAATGATTATTTTAATAAACTTATGAATGATATTTCAAATTCTGATGTTAGTCTATATTTGGATTTTAATGTTATTATCACGAATTTAGATTTAGTAGATGATGAACAAAAAAAGATTCTTGTTTCTAATATAAAATCAAAGATATTAGAATTAAAAGAATTACTAAATGAAAGACAATCTCATAGACAACATATTCCTAATGTTGGAAAACAAATGTTCAAACAACAATTAGCATTAGTAGAAACATTAGAAAAGTGGATAATTGATTTTGAGAATAGTTTAAAAGAACAAAATTAGCAAATATTGATTTTAAGTTAAAAGATAAATTTGTAGGGAGGGAAATTCCATGAAAATAATCAACATTGGTATTCTTGCTCATGTAGATGCAGGAAAGACAACTTTAACGGAAAGTCTGCTTTATACAAGTGGAGCGATTTTAGAATTAGGCAGTGTAGATAAGGGAACAACAAGGACAGATACTATGTTTTTAGAACGTCAGCGTGGAATCACAATTCAGGCAGCAGTTACTTCTTTTAATTGGAATGACTACAAAATCAATATTGTAGATACTCCTGGACATACAGATTTTATAACAGAAGTGTATCGTTCCTTATCTGTTCTTGATGGAGCTATTTTAGTAATTTCTGCTAAAGATGGTGTACAAGCACAAACCAGAATACTATTCCATGCACTTCAAAAAATGAATATACCAACAATTATTTTTATAAATAAAATAGATCAGTATGGAATTAACTTAAATAATATTTATCAAAATATCAAAGAAAAACTTTCAAATGATATTATTGTTATGCAAAATGTAACATTAACTCCAGAAATATCAATTAAAAATATCATTGATTTAGATGATTGGGATCCTGTAATTTCCAAAAATGATAAACTTTTAGAAAAATATATTGCAGGAGAAAAATTGACTATACAAGAATTAACGTATGAAGAATATAGGTGTGTTAAAAAAGGTTCGTTGTTTCCTATATACCATGGAAGTGCTAGAAATAATATAGGGACTCAACAACTCATCGAAGCTATTTCAAATCTTTTTTGTCCTGAAATGAATGAGAATGATTCAGAACTATGTGGAAGGGTTTTTAAAATTGAATATACAGACCATAAGCAAAGATTAGTTTATTTGCGTCTTTACAGTGGAACATTACACTTACGAGATACAATTATATTGCCAGAAAAAAAGAAAGTGAAACTTACAGAAATATATATTCCTTCAAATGGAGAAATGATACAGACAAAAACAGTTTGTTCTGGAGATATTTTTATTATACCTAACAATACATTAAGATTGAACGATATTATAGGAAATGAAAAGCTTTTGCCATGCAATGTATGGAATGACAAGACTGTACCAATACTACGAACAAGAATTGAACCGATAAAAATAGAAGAGAGAGAAAAATTATTGGATGCTCTTACAGAAATTGCAGATACTGATCCTCTTTTACGTTATTATGTTGATACGATAACACATGAAATCATCATTTCTTTTTTAGGAACAGTGCAGTTAGAAGTTATCTGTTCTCTGTTGATTGAAAAATATCACATAAACATAAGAATCGAAGATCCAACCGTAATTTATTTGGAAAAGCCATTACAAAA
>JAXJTP010000129.1:0-14512 GCA_036309525.1 Acutalibacteraceae bacterium
ATCCCTACGGGATTGGTTACATTAGGCAACGCCCTTTAACTTCTCGTTAATTCCTAAAATGCCGTTAAAAACGGCATTTTAAAAGACGATTATGCGTTTAGGGCTTCGCCCTAAAAACCCACAAGGACTCCTTCCTTGACCTGCCAGCCTTTGAAAAGGCTGGACCCAAACTTTAGGTTTTGGTTTGTGTTAATCTGTAACTCCCCGACAAACCCAAATTTGTCTGACATTAATTAAAAACTCATAGCTATATATAGAATACCCACAGCTACTGCAAGCGTTGCAATGGCTGTGGGTGTTGATTTTGATATTTAAGATTTAAGATTTAAAATTAATTTTCACCATACACTTATTCTTTCTTCTTCAGGTACATACATACCATCACCCTCTTTTATACCAAAGGTAGAATAAAATTCATCAATCTGCTGTAATGGTACATTTGCTCTGTATTTTCCAATAGAATGTGTATCGTATTGTATTTTGTATTTCTGCATATCGTCTGTGTATTTTTCTCTCCAAAGTATTGCGTAATCTGTAAAGAAGTCCTCATAATCTGGGTTATCCATATTATTAAGAACTGCTACACAGCACTGTATTGCTGTAAGGTCTGCTATGTCTTCGTTTTTTGTTTGGGTTGCATTAAGTGTTAATCCGTCCTTCTCGCCCTGTGCTGTTACAAAATCCTTTAAGCTCATTGCTCGGTCAATATACGCTTTTCTGTCTTCTATGCTCCACCAGCTTTTGTAATCACCATTTTCATCGTATTCACTGCCTGCAATATCAAGTGAATGTGAAATTTCATGTGCTACAATGGTTCCTATACCACCCAGATTTTCCTCAAACGACTTTTCTCGATTGTAAATAGGCGACTGCAAAATACCAGCCAGTATCATAATAGAATTATTGCCTACATTGTAGTACGCATTTGGCTCCATAGTATCAAAAATCGGCTTATCCTTTGAATATGCTATTTTCAAAATTCTATTCTGCCCACTGCGTTTATTTATCAGGCAATTTTCACAATTAGTTATATACGAATTATCATTGCTTACATCAGCGTTTTCATAGCTTATATTAACCTGTGGTTGTGCTATAACTACATTAAGGTTTTCTATTTTACGTAAAGCCTTGGCTTTGGTGTCATCAGAAAGATAGCTTATATCATTGATTTTATCTTTATATACAGCAACTATCTCTTCTACCATTTTACTCACATTTTTAATATCCTCATCGTTGATATTATGCTTTAAATAGGCATTCACCATTACATCCTTCATATGAAAATTTGCAATGGTGTTAAACTGTGCTGTGCCACCCTGTGATGTGTTATCTGACATACCAATTATCCTGCATACTGTTGATGCTGTTAAATACGCCTTTAGATCTTCAACATTTTCATCAATAAGCAATTCATCATTTAGAAGAGTCATATAAGCATCAGAACAAGTAACATATTGATATTCGCTGTCGTAGCCAAGCTCTGTAAGAATATTTGTAAAATCCATATTATATATAAACCCACTGTCAGGACTATACATACTTCCTACTTTATTTTCACTAATATTCTCAGCAAAGCACTGTGCTACCTTGCTTTCTAAATCGACAGCCCTTTGTGCTGTATCGTAGGCTGCATTTTCATCAAAGTAATCACACTTTAAAAGCATACCCTTTACAAGCTCTATGTAATCATTTCTACTGCTTTCTTCTAATATATAAGGACTATCAGATAAGTTATTTCCTTTAATCGACATTGCAGTAAGCTTTAATACATATTCTTTTTTTGTATTAGAAAGCTCTAAATTAAAAAGACCATTATACAAAGAAAGTCTTTCATCAGTATAAAGCCTTTCAATATCTGCAAGAGTTTCAGCCTTAGCTATGGTCTGCGAATATTCCTTAGCTTTTTTTAAGGCTTCTTCAAGCTGACCCTCTGTAAATTGTTCGTACAGAATTAACAGCTTTTTTTCCTCATTTGTAAGGTCACTATTTGAAAGAGATTCTATATAGCTGTTATAAAATTTATCAATATTTTCTTGACAAGTAGTACCAAAATCAACCCATTGACAGTTTTGAGAAACTTCTGTTGAATTAATCCAATCTTCGTTGATAGCTGTATAGAAATCATCTTTTATAGAAATTTTTTTACTTCCTGCCGATTCTGTTGCAGAGTTAGGTGAACTTAAATCTTCATCATTACAGGCTGTAAAAAAGCTCATAATGCACACAGCTGACAGCAATACTGCTGTCAGCCTTTTAATTTGAGTTATTCTCATTTTTAAAATCTCCTAATAAGTGACTATAATATTAGTCCTTCATCATTGTAACAAGAATAGCCTTTTGTGCGTGTAGTCTGTTTTCTGCCTCTTCAAAGATTTCGTTAGCGTGTGCCTCTAGTACATCAGCTGTAATCTCTTCGCCTCTGTGTGCTGGTAGGCAGTGAAGAACCATACAATCCTTGTTTGTAACGCTCATAAGGTCAGCATTTACGCAATAATCCTTGAATATTTCTGCACGCATTTTAGCCTCTTCCTCTTGACCCATAGAAGCCCATACATCTGTATAAACTACATCTGCATTCTCTGCTGCTTCCTTAGGATTTCTATAAATAGCAAACTTATCGCCATATTCCTTAGCAAAGTCAAGAATTTCCTGTGGTGGGTCGTAGCCCTCTGGACAAGCTATTGTAACGCTCATACCTGTTTTCAGACAACCAACAATCAATGAGTTAGCCATATTGTTACCGTCACCAACAAAGCAAAGCTTTAAATTCTCTAGTGTACCCTTAAATTCACGAATTGTCATAAGGTCTGCCATTACCTGACATGGGTGACAGAAGTCTGTAAGACCATTAATAACAGGAATTGAGCCATACTCTGCAAGTGCCTCAACCTCTGCCTGCTCGAAGGTTCTTATCATAATACCGTCAAGAAATCTTGATAGCACTCTTGCAGTATCCTCTACAGGCTCACCTCTGCCAATCTGTAAATCGTTTGCAGATAGGAATAGTGGATAACCACCTAGCTGTTGCATACCAACCTCGAATGATACTCTTGTACGGGTAGAAGCCTTCTGGAAAATCATACCTAGTGTTTTACCCTCAAGATGTCTGTGTGGTATACCGTGCTTTTGCTCATACTTTAGCTGATCTGCAAGGTTAAGCATTTCTATAATTTCTTTACCACTGTAATCTAGTAGCTTTAAAAAATGTTTCATCTTATTATTCTCCCTTATTTTATATTATTTCGTAATTAATTTCATTAGCTTCACAGTAATCAGTTACTACACTGTTATCTGGTGTATAAATAGTTGTACTACCTGATACTGTAAAATCCTCTGATATTTCTGTAATTGTAGAGGGCAGATATAGCTCTTTAAGGTGAGTAGAGCCCTCTGTAATATTTTCAAGCCTTGTAACGCCCTCGTTTATAGTAAGCTTTTCAAGGCTGATATTATTTGCAAATGCCATTTCTTCAATGGTAGTAACGCTGTCTGGTAGTATAACCTCATTTAAGGCTGTAGCCATAAATGAAGCTTCTCCAATAACCGACAGGCTTGTTGGGAGGTTAATCTCCTCAAGTGAGCTACAGCCTCTGAATGCAAGTCTGTCTATATGGTAAATTGTATCTGGCAGGATAACCCTTTTTACCTCGCTATTACCTGTAAAGGCACCCTCAGATATTCCCTTAATCTGAATATCATCGGTATTTTCAACTACAATTATGCTATTATCGCCTGTTGTACCTCGGTTATATAGTGAAACAACAGCTTCACCGTTTTCATCTGTTGCAATCTCTACAAAGCTTTCAATCTCAACAGCTGAATTACTATTTGATGTATCCTCACCACAGGCAACAGTACCAAAAGCAACAAGAATTGCAGTAATGGTTGTAGCTATAAGCTTAATACCCTTTTTCATTTTACTTCCTCTGTATTAAATACAATCGGCAAAAATCTCAAGACCCTTGTCTATTTCTTCTATAGTAATATTCAAAGGTGGCAAGAAACGGATAAGTGTTTTTGCAGTAAGCACAAGCAAGCCATTTTCTGCACACTTAACAGCTACCTCTTTTGCGTTATCCTTTTCGAGTACAACACCAATCATCATACCCATACCACGCACCTGAGAAACACCCTTCATTTCGTTTAGCTTAGCCTTTATGTACTCGCCCTTTTTAGCAACGTCATTTAAAAATTCGCTGTTGCCTACTCGGTTTATAACCTCTAAAGCTCCTGCACAGGCTATTGGATTACCACCATAGGTAGTGCCGTGTGTACCTGCTGACATAACCTCTGCAAGCTCCTCTGTACACAAGCAAGCACCCATTGGCAAGCCACCACCAAGACCCTTTGCAGATGAGATAATATCTGGCTGAATACCAAACTGCTGGTAGCAATAGAAAGAGCCTGTTCTGCCGGCACCTGTCTGAACCTCGTCTACAATCAACAGCAAATCATTCTGCTTGCAGTAAGCATAAAGCTCCTGTACAAATGATTTTTCAAGAGGGTTTACACCACCCTCGCCCTGTACAAGCTCAATCATAACTGCACAGGTATTACTGTTAACCTTATCCTTAACGCTTTGCATATCGTTAGCCTTTGCAAAGCTGAAGCCCTCGGTAAATGGGAAGAAATAATTGTGGAAAACCTCCTGACCAGTTGCAGACAGAGTTGTAATTGTTCTGCCGTGGAATGAATTTTCCAGTGTTACAATTTCTGTTCTCTCTTTACCATACTTATCAAAGCTGTATTTTCTTGCAAGCTTTATTGCACATTCATTAGCCTCTGCACCACTGTTGCAGAAGAACACCTTGCTAAAGCCAGAAATTTCACAAAGCTTTTTTGCAAGCTCTGTTTGAAGTGGGCTGTAATATAGATTTGAAATATGCTGTAATGTACCAGCCTGCTCTGCAACAGCCTTTGTCCAGCCGTCGTCACAGTAGCCTAAGCAGTTAACACCTATACCACTTGTAAAATCTATATACTCCTTGCCAGCCTCGTCCCATGCCTTTGCACCCTTGCCCTTTACAATAGCAACATTAAAGCGACCATAGGTTTGCATTATATTTTTGCTGTCATCTTCCTTTATCTGCTGTAGAGTCATAATATCACTCCTTTGTAATTACTTTTTCTCGTATGAGAAAACAAAAATATCGTCACGCTTTTCAAAGCCCAGACTGCTCCAGAAGCCCTGACCAGCGTTATTATCGCAATATGTAAAAATATGTGTTTTAACAATACCTTCCTCTGCAAGCTTTTCTATAGCCTTTGTAGCCATAGCCTTTGCAACGCCCTTGCGTCTATAGTCTGGCATTACAGCCATATGGTGAATAAAGCCTCGTCTGCCGTCGTGCCCTGCAAGTACAGTACCTACTATTTTATTGTCACAAACTGCAACCTGGCTTAAACCCTCGTTTCGCTTCAGATAACGCTCTATTTCATCTCTGTCATCTGCCTTTGATAGGGCTCTTTTAGATGTAACCTGCCACATTGCAAAAATTTCGTCGTAATCCTCTATTGTCATAGGCTTAATCTGTACTGACATAATGCACCTCACATTTTAAGTATTATTTTAATCTTAATTAAATGGTGGATAAATTGGAATTTACAACACTCAACAAATTTATTTCTTTTCTTTCTTTTTGATGATTAATGCAATAGTAAATTCAATTATTCCTAAGCACAACCATATTACACCTATAACGGTGTTTTTAACCCATAAAAACCATAGTAGCGAAACTATAATCCATGTTATTGATAAAATAAATAAACCTGTACTACTAGTCTTCATGATGATAACCTCCTCTGTCAAATTCAAGCTTGCAGGTAAAAATTAACCCTAATTTGTTTCTATCATTTATACAGAGCTTTAATCAATAGAACATTGTACCAATACCCTCGTCAGAGAATAGCTCGATAAGAATTGAATGTGCTATTCTTCCGTCGATAATATGAGCACGCTTTACACCTCTTCTAACTGCCTCTACACAGCAATCAATTTTAGGTATCATACCACCACTGATAATTCCCTCTCTTTTCAGCATAGGTACTTCACTTACATTTACAACAGGGATAAGTGTATTTTCATCGTCCTTATCTCTTAGCAAGCCACGAATGTCTGTCATAAGAATAAGCTTACAAGCACCAAGCTGTGCAGCAATTCTTGCAGCAGCAACATCGGCATTTATGTTGTAAACATTTCCGTCATAGCCACCTGCTATTGTTGAAATAATAGGAATATAGCCATTTTTAATAGCGTCGTTGATAACCTCTGGGTTTACCTCTCTTATCTCTCCAACATAGCCAAGGTCTTCAGCTGTAGCAAGCTTGTCTGCCATTAACATTCTGTCATCAAGACCACACAAGCCAAGAGCCTTGCCACCGTGATTGCTAAGATTCTGAACCAAGCTTTTATTTACCTTACCAGCAAGCACCATCTGAACAATATCCATTGTTTCTTGGTCGGTAACTCTCATACCGTTTATAAACTTGCTTTCTTTACCTGTTTTATTAAGCATCTGGCTTATTTCTGGGCCACCACCATGTACCAAAACAACATTAACACCAACTAAATGCATTAGTACAATGTCGCTCATAACAGCACTTTTAAGCTCTGGTGTTATCATAGCGTTACCACCATATTTTACTACTACGGTTTGACCAACATATTTTTGAATATATGGCATAGCCTGCACAAGCACATGTGCTCTATCTTCATTAGAAACTACCATTTTTACTTCCCTCTTTATTTTTTATTAATTTATATATAAACAATATTTAATGCCCACGCAAATCAAAGTCACCAAGTGGAGATACTGCACTACCCCAAGAATAAACTATGTAATAACTTTCTGACGGTTCAACATCGGTTGAAAACCATATATGAGAATGTTCAATGCATTCTACCTCTCTGCTATCCTGTACCTCTACAACATAATCCCATTCATTCTCTCTGTAAGCAGAATAGTATTCATCAAGCTCAACCAGTGATAAATCACTTTTTATAAGCATAGCACCAAAATACTGCATACCGTTGCCATTGCCTGTAAACTTACCAGCCCTTGAAATCAATTCTACAAACTCGGTATTTTCTGGTAATGGAATCTCCTTTATTTCTTTTGCTGTCTTATCAGCACTATAATCATTTGCAAAAGAAATTGATATTGCACAGGCTGTAATTGATAAAATAATCAATAATACAATTACTAAACCAGTAATTTTTAAAACCCTTTTCATAGCTATTTACTACAATCCTCCGTAAAAGGCATAAACATTCTCTTTAACCTCTGAGGTCACTCTTACTGTATTGCCATCATACATAAATTCTTCGGGTACCTCTATGCTTTTACCTATTTCTGCTTTTCCATTTGTAACTATATAGCCAGTGACCTTTTGAAATATAGCACCCTCGCTTATTAAAACAGAGTTTTCATCAAGGGCATACGCATCAACAAACTTCTTACTGTCGATTATTTCTTTTATTTCATCTGTTTTAGCAGGCAGTAGACCATTTTTTCCATTTTTATTGTAATCTGCAAACAGATAATATACAGTCTCTGTGCTCAAGCTGTTGTCAGCTATACCCTCTAAAATATAGTTACCTATAATTTCTGCTCTTTCAATCTGCTTATTTTTTTCATACTCATCAGCTATATTTATAATAATAGGCAAAGCAAGTATAGTAATAATTATAACGGCAAGCACTACAAGCAGTGCTGTCATACAGCCTTTTAATGCTTTGTTTTTCATATGTATTTACCTCAGCTATTACTCTTGAATATCAGGCTTTTCGGTTACTACATCGGGTATATTTTCTCGAATATCCTGTATTGTTTCAGCTTTTTCAAGCATTTGCATTGAAGGCATATGTGAATAGGCATATATGCCATTGTAATAGCACTCGTCATATTCTGCTCTTACTGGAAACGCCAATACAGGCTCACCCATAGAAAACTGAGCATTTACGCCCTTTTTGTTTCCTCTTGCGTCAAGCTTAATCCATTTGTTTTCTAAAAATACAGCATTATAGGCGTGAACACCATAGCCCATAGAGTCATCGTCTAAAAGCGTTAAACGCTGAAAGCAAAAGCCTGTTGGAATACCCTGTAAGCGAAGCAACGCAGTCAACAAATTTGCCTTTGCGTGACAAATACCAGTTTTATGCTTTAAAACCTCTGACGCTTTAGCAGTTATAATTTTAGCGTTACAATCAAACGAATGGGGAATTTCATCTCTTACAAACTCATATGCTATTCTTGCTTTTTCGGCATTACTCATATTTTCATTAAATAATTCCATAGCTTTATTCTGAATTATCTCAGAATTATAATCTATATATTCAGTAGTCTGCAAGAATTTTTGCATAAAAAAACTCCCCTTTTCGTAGCAATGATGTATCTGCTTCGCAGATATGAAGCTCGCCTTGTGGCGAATGATGTTTTGCTTATGCAAAATGATGTTTTTACCCATAAGGGTAAAAGTTAAGGGTACTTCAATCAATAAAAACTATCGTCTTGAAAAAGATTTTTTCTCAAGTTGATGAACTTAACTTTTATAGAATATTTAATAATAAGCTCTACGCTATGACGCACACAACCCCTGAGCCAATATTTTTCAAAGAAAAATATTGAGCGAGCTTGAAAACTTAGAATGCTGGTGGGATAATTTCCAGGCCTGTTTTTTCGTCCAGACCACATACTATGTTCATATTCTGAATAGCCTGACCAGCTGCACCCTTAACCATATTGTCAATAGCAGACACAGCCACAAGTGTACCTGTGCGATTGTCCATATGTAGTGACACATCGCCAAAGTTTGAATACTTAATGTTATGAATATTTGCAACCTGACCCTTTGGTAGTAGTCTTACAAAGTATTCATCAGCGTAGAAATCCTCATATACCTTTCTTACCTGCTCCTCTGTAACGCCCTCTTTAAGTGGAGCATATACAGTTGAGATAATACCTCTGTTTACAGGTAACAAATGTGGTACAAAGGTAATCTTTACAGGCTTGTCTGCAAGGTGAGAAAGAGTTTGCTCTATCTCTGGTGTATGACGGTGACAAGCTACCTTATATGGGTGAAAGCCCTCGTTAAGGTCTGTAAAGTGTGTAGTCTGAGAAAGACCTCTGCCTGCACCTGTTGCACCACTTTTACAGTCTGCAATAATTCCCTTTGTTTCTACCAAGCCCTTAGCTACAGCTGGACCAATAGCAAGTGGTACACCTGTTGTATAACAGCCTGGGTTTGCAATAGTTTTCTTGCCCTTTATATTGGCTCTGAAAAACTCTGGCAAAGCATATACAGAATTTTTATGTAGCTCCTTATCTGTGTATTCTCCACCATACCATTCTTTATAGTCGTCCTCGTTTTCCAGTCTGAAATCTGCACCAAGGTCTATAAAGATTTTATCCTTATCAAAGCAGGTTTTTGCAAGCTCCTGTGAAAGTCCGTGTGGCAAAGCTGCAAAAATAACCTCGCACTTATCTACAACATCGGCTGCATTTTCGCAAACCATATCATTTAATTTATAATAAGCAGGGTAAACCTCGCTTAGTGCCTTACCCTCAAAGCTTACAGAGCTAATTGCTGTAACCTCTGCCTGTGGGTGACTCATAAGCAAGCGTACAAGCTCTGCACCTGCATAGCCTGTTGCCCCAATAATACCAACCTTTATCATCTCTATATCTCTCTTTCTCCAGCCTTTGAAAAGGCTGGTGCCAAACTTTAAGCTCGCTAACAATTTTTCTTTGAAAAATTGTTAGCTCGGATTTTTTAGCCATAGCTTTATTGCTGTTTTGGGTAGGCAATAATCTATGGTATAGGTTTGTAATAACCTTAAAGTTGCTTAATTTTTCGTTGAAAAATTTTCGCTTTCGGTTTTACAACTAATTATATATTATATTATGAATGTATCAGCTACACTGCAATATCATCCATACATTTTGAAAATTTCTGTTTTTAAGGTCTGATTTTTTTATGTAGAAATAAATCAGACCATCACAAAAGCTAAGCTCGTAATCATCTGTACTCAGGCTTGACATTTGAAACAGCAAAACCCACTCGTTACTGTCTTGCTCTGCTTTTTCTATCTGCTCTTTGGTTAATTCAGATAATCCATTACCAAAATCATATCCATTTGTAACAAGCTCACATTCTGTTGTTGTCAAGCCTTGAATTAAATCGGCATAGCCAAGTAGCTTTGAGGAGTCATAGTCTATATATTCACGCTTTTCGCACTCTTCAATATATTCATCTTCATCAAAATCTTCCATTAGCTGTGGGTATTCGCTATAAAGGCTTTCAAGCTGAATTTCCAGCTCTTGAAAATCCGGAACATTGTCTTTACTGCTGAAATTCATTTCAAACTCAGGGATTATACAATACTCTTCCAAATCATCAGGAAAATCAAGCTCTTTTGCATTATCAATATTTTCGTAGTAATAAACTCTTGCACTGCCCTTATGCCTTATATTATAGCCCCACTCCATAGTTTCAAGCTCATAAAAGAAATAAAGCATACCAGCTTCAGGCAAAAGCTTATCCTTATCATACTGCTTTACTTCCTGCAAATTTATCTGTGCTAAGAATGAAAGAGGACGATTTTTTATAACATCGCCAAAGTCCTTTCCTTTGTAATAAGGCCATACAAAATCCTCTGGCAGATGTGGCTTGCCACCAAATTTACTTACTCCTACTGGCAAAGCCTTATCTGCTGGCTTATATTTTATATCAACAGATGATTTTTTTACAATTTCAAACAGCTTATCATAATCCATAATACATCACCATTTATTTTAAGCTCTTTTCACTATACAAACTCAGCACCTAGCTTTTCAAGTTTTTTGAAAAGTCTATCTCTGCTTTTCTTAAGCATAGTGCCGATAGCCTTTGTGTTCATTATAACCTTATAGCCGTTTTCTATGGCTCCTATTGCAGTATTAGAAGCACAGCCACCACCGTCTAAGCCTACTACTTCAACAACCTCTACATTTTCACCAGAAAGAAATTTATGCAATTCAGGATTAGAAAAAGCGTTGCTTGCATATTTATCAAACACATTATCAGAAACAATTTTCAATCCATCAACACATTCTGCCAATTCAGAGTCTGCAAACACCTTAACAGGTGAAAGAGCAGTTATAGGGTTACGCTTCAGCACGTGTCTGATATAGACTATAACGCTATCGCTATTAGCTTCAATTACTTCATTAACTGCTTTAATAAGCTTTTCTGAATCATATTTAAAAAATATAGAATGCTTTTCGCCAAGACAGACATTCTGCATATCCATTACTAAAAGTGCTTTTTTCATTGCTGTACTCCCAATCTTACTATTAGCTCAGAAGCTCTCTAACCTCTTTAACAGCGTTAAGAACATTTGCAGGGCCACCATATGAGCTTCTTTCGTTTACGCATTTTTCAAGCGAGATAGCCTCATATACACCCTCGTCAAAAATATCGCAAACTGCTTTGTATTCCTCGATTGGCAGAGTTTCTAGTGTTAAGCCCTTTTCAATGCAAACTGCAACAAGTGAGCCTGTTGCCTTATAGGCATCTCTGAATGGCAAGCCCTTTTTAACAAGATAGTCTGCACAGTCAGTAGCATTTATAAATCCACCAGCAGCAGCCTTACGCATATTCTGTGGAATAACTGTCATAGTGTCTAGCATAGGAGTAAATGCTGTTAGGCACATCTTAACTGTATCTACTGCGTCAAAGATTGCCTCCTTATCCTCCTGCATATCCTTATTGTATGCAAGAGCAATACCCTTCATAGCTGTTAGCAATGCCTGCAAATCGCCAAATACTCTGCCAGCCTTACCACGTACAAGCTCTGCAATATCAGGGTTTTTCTTCTGTGGCATAATTGATGAGCCTGTTGAGAAAGCGTCGTCAAGCTCTACAAACTTAAACTCCCAAGAGCACCACATAATAATTTCTTCTGAAAATCTTGATAGATGAACCATAATTATTGAAAGTGCAGATGACAATTCCATACAGAAATCTCTGTCAGATACACCGTCCAAACTATTGCGTGTCATACCGTCAAAGCCTAAAAGCTTTGTTGTAATGCTTCTGTCGATTGGGTATGTTGTGCAAGCAAGAGCACCACTGCCAAGTGGGTTAATATTCATTCTCTTTTGTGCGTCCTCTAGTCTTGAAAGGTCACGCAAAAGCATTTCTGCATAAGCCATTAGGTGATGACCAAATGTAATAGGCTGTGCTCTTTGCAGATGTGTATAGCCAGGCATAACTGTGCCTGCGTTTTCCTCTGCTTTATTACAAATTACATTGATTAGCTCTGTAACAAGCGATTTTAATTCATCTATCTGATTGCGAAGATATAATCTTATATCAAGTGCAACCTGATCGTTACGGCTTCTTGCTGTGTGCAATCTCTTGCCAGCGTCGCCAAGTCTTTTTGTAAGCTCGCCCTCGATAAATGTATGAATATCCTCTGCCTCCATATCAATGTCAAGCTTACCGTTTTCTATATCAGCTAAAATTTCCTGCAAACCGTTGCAGATAATTTCTGCCTGCTCCTTTGCAATTATTCCACATTCGCCAAGCATTGTAGCGTGTGCAATACTGCCTGTTATATCTTCCTTATACATTCTACTGTCAAAGGATATAGATGAGTTAAAATCGTTTGTTGTTTTGCTTATTTCCTTCTGAAATCTGCCTGTCCAAAGCTTCATTTGTTTCACCTCATAAATTAGTATATGGGACGAGCGACAAACTCACCCGTCCCGTTACAATAAACGCTATTTAATAAAATGGCTTGATTATCTAATAAAATTACTTAATTAGACCCTTTTTAGCTCTTACCTCTATTGGTAGACCAAATAGGTTGATAAAGCCAGCTGAATCGTTCTGGTCGTAAACCTCGTCCTCGTCGAATGTAGCAATCTCCTCGTCATATAGTGAATATGGAGATGTTACACCAGCGTCGATAATGTTACCCTTGTAAAGCTTTAGCTTAACATCACCTGTTACAGTTTCCTGTGTGCTGTCAACAAATGCTGATAGAGCCTCTCTTAGTGGTGTGTACCACTGACCATAATATACAAGCTCTGCAAAACGGTTAGCAATAACCTCTTTGTAGTGCTGAGTATCTCTGTCTAAGCATAGCTCCTCTAGCTTTGCGTGAGCAGCGTATAGGATTGTACCACCTGGTGTTTCGTATACGCCTCTAGCCTTCATACCAACAAGTCTATTCTCTACAATATCAGTAATACCGATACCGTTCTCGCCACCAACCTTGTTAAGTGTCTTAATAATCTCTACACCGTCCATTTTCTCGCCGTTGATAGCTACTGGAATACCCTTTTCAAATGAAATTGTAACATATGTTGGAACATCTGGAGCCTGCTCTGGAGATACGCCAAGCTCTAGGAAGCCCTCTTTGTTGTACATTGGCTCATTAGCTGGATCCTCAAGGTCTAGTCCCTCGTGTGATAAATGCCATAGGTTCTTATCCTTTGAGTAGTTTGTTTCTCTATTAATTTTTAGTGGAATCTGCTTAGCCTCTGCATAAGCAATCTCGTCTTCTCTTGACTTGAACTCCCATGTTCTCCATGGAGCGATAATTGTCATCTCTGGTGCATATGCTTTAATAGCAAGCTCAAATCTTACCTGATCGTTACCCTTACCTGTACAGCCGTGGCAGATAGCGTCTGCACCCTCTGCTCTTGCAATCTCGCAAATTCTCTTTGCAATGATTGGTCTTGCAAAGGAAGTACCTAGAAGATACTTACCCTCGTAAACTGCACCAGCCTTTAGTGTTGGGAAAATATACTCGTCAACGAACTCCTTGTTCAAATCCTCGATATATAGCTTAGAAGCACCTGTTGCAATAGCCTTTTCCTCAAGACCATCTAGCTCTGTACCCTGACCAACGTCACCTGATACTGCGATAACCTCACAGTTGTTATAATTTTCCTTTAGCCATGGAATAATAATTGATGTATCAAGACCACCTGAGTAAGCAAGTACAACCTTTTTAACCTCTTTATTAGCCTTTGCCATTTTAATGACCTCCTATATGTAAAATAATTAATTTTCAGTTACAAACTATATTATACTCACATTATACAAAAAAGCAAGCGATTTTTGTATATTTATTCAAAGCCTATGTTTTTTGTAGCTTTGTACATTTTTATAGGTATTATTATCGGATTTTCTGATTAACTTATCCACATTTTAAACGAATTTTTCCACAGCAAAATTCAAAGCAATATTACTCCATTATTCATTATTCAACATTTTATGCATATTTATTCATATATACAAATATTGTTGTATATTTTATTTGTTGATGTTATAATAATTACCAAGCAGTTATTTATTTATACTAATATCTATTTAAACAGCAAAACAAATTTGGGTTTGTAGGGGAGTTACGGATTAGCACAAACCAAAACTTGAAGTTTGGGTAAAGCCTTTTTAAAGGCTTTTGGGGTTAAGGGGTGAAACCCCTTATGGGTTTTTAGGGCGAAGCCCTAAACTCATA
>JAXJTP010000130.1:0-3439 GCA_036309525.1 Acutalibacteraceae bacterium
GCACCACAACACTCACAAATAATTTTTTCTTCTGTCATTTTATATTACCTCCGAAGCAACCTTTAGTTGCACAAAATTTAACCCGAAGCATAACGCTTCGGGCTTTCATAAAGATAATATACAATTGTTATATAAGAGAATGACAGATGAGTCGGTTAAATAAATTTTCTTTTTGTATCATGTAGTCGCAAAAAATAATAGACACATCCTTTTACAAGATAATCTATGCTCCTATAGGACTGAACTAGTCAGGCTTATAGCATATTTATAATATACACTTAATTTTATATATTATATCAATCACTGCATTTCTTATTGATATAATCTTCTACACTTTGCAATGGTATCTTCCATGTACCTAATTTGAATGCTTTAATCTCTCCTGACTGTAGTAGCTTATACGCTGTAGTTGGTGATATGAATAGCTTATTGCATAGCTCTTCTATTGATAGTAGTTCGTTTTTGTTATTTGCTGAAAACATAATATAACCTCCCTTGATTTGCTTTATTTTTTATCATGATGTTGACAGCTTGAATTAATAAATAGCTAACATTAGATGAAAACAAATACTTTCGGATGATGATAACAAAAATAAGCTGTTATCATTTACTTACGAACAAATATATTATTTGAAGAGATTTACAACAAAAATACTATTCACTTATTTGCACAAAAGGGATATTTTAGACACTCGTTTTATATGGCTTTCTGCTAGGTATGCTTGGGTTGACACTTACAGATATGATGATATATTCCAAAGACACAAGGTACTACACCCAGGTTATTGAACTACCGTTCATAGAACTGTACACATGACGGTGTAAGTAGTCGGATACTCAACTAATGGGTAGCCGACTACTCGATTATGGAGTATGTAAATTATATCCTTAATTGCAATAAGAAATCGGACAGTTTACAAATTGTTCACAAATCCAGAAAACAAGTCATTTGAAGATGAATAATCAAAGATTTTTCTAGGTAGATTATTAATCCAATCCTGTACTTTTAATATAGCTTCATCAGAAACATCATCAATCCTTTTTCCCTTAGGAAAAAAACGTCGAAGTAAAGAATTTTGCTTTTCGTTTGTTCCACGCTCAAACGATGAATAAGGATGAGCATAATAAATATCAGCAAAAGGCACACTTTCTTTAAGTGAGGCGAACTAACTACCGTTATCGCTGGTAATAGATTTGAAGATTTTAGGTGCTAAATCACCATACTGTTGAATAATTTTATCCATACCAGCATTAACAGCTGAAGCTGAACGAGATGAGATTTTAACAATAATTCTTTGTCTAGTCACCCTTTCATCAAGAGTTAGAAAAACTGGTGCACTTTCTTTTACTCCAACAACTGTGTCGATTTCCCAGTGAGCAAACTCTTTTCTCTCGTTTATAATGCTAGGACGATTTTCAATGCTTTCACCTAATATGCGTCTATTCTTTCTGCTTTTTCTTGATTTTCGTTTAATTTTTACCCTTAATGGTAAATCGATATTTTTTATTTTAACCAGAGCAAGCTCTATATAGTTGTATAAGGTTTTAGTACAAACCATATTTTCGAATAGATTGTTCTTTTTTGCATAACCACATACAGCATCTGGAGATAATTTCTTCTCTAATATCTCTTTTTCTGCATATTCGATGAATTTAAATGCTTTTGCTAGTTTGTAAGGTTTTTGGCTGTTTTCTCGATGTTTTTCATATACTATCTGTCCCGTTTCTGCGAAATACTTTTTATGCACATTTAAATTGCTATCCAACTGTTCTACGGTTCCTCTTTCTAATTCAGCATATAATGTAGAGCGGGCTATTCCAACTTGTTTTGCTATTTGCACTTTACTAACACCTATTTTTAATAATGCTTCTATTTGACCTCTTTGGGCTATTGTTAAGTGCTTGAACTTTTTTCTTCCTGTGGTATAATGGTCTAAAGTCATAGTGAATCTCCTTTGGTTATGTTTTTGTTCGCACTTTAATTATACCATTTTCACTATGACTTTTCTTTTGTTTTTACTGTCCGATTTCATTTTACCATCTACCTTAGAATAAAAAATGAGGAAGACCCTAAGTTTATATTGACAAAAAGACAGGTATTAAATATAGATATTTCAAGATTTTCAGAGCCTGAGGTAGCCGCCACCAACGAAGTTGGCAAGACCTTGACGGGTTGGTGATGAAAATGCTACAATGCGAAGCTTTGAAGGCGAAAAAAGAATAGATATTTCTGAGTTTACATCGCCTTCTGTAAAAAAGCAAAGCATTTTCATCAGCGTTCAGTCAAGGTTGGCGGTATAGTAAAATTAAAATGGTTACTATGATCCTCAGGCATCTTGGCAAAAGTCACAAAATATCGCTTATTTGAATTTTTGAAGTAACATTAGGCTATTTACCCTAACTTTACTTTTTCATTTAAGTATGATATGAAATTTTAAAGATGGTATAATTTTTACTTTTTTGTTGTGTATATTAACATATTGAGAACTTTTATAGTCAAATAAATACACAGTTCAATTTATGCATCGCTAAACAAAAAATTCTCATCGTTTGTACAAACCATACATAGAAAATTGAATCGTGAATAAAATCACAAAATTGTCATTTAGCTAAATTGTGTTTTGGATTCATATTGAATTTTTATTGAAAAAGCATATACTGTTTTCGATAAGGTGTGTTTACATAAACAACTGAAAACTTGTAAACTTTTAATGTAAGGTTTTATTTCAAAATACTACCACAAAATGTACTTAATGGAGTCTGTTTTTGAAAAAGATTATCAGCAAGATTTTAGTGATGTGGCAATTTTGACTATTTATTAGATTTGAAATCGGAACTTTGGTAGTATATATAACTAATAAACTCAAGGAGATAACTACTTCGAAAAAACTGTATAAAAGGATGAACCTATGAGCGATTTTAATAAAGAAAATTCTTTACTTGAGACTTTTATTAAAAATGTAATTCAAGGCGAAAAAGAGAAGATAGATACACATGAACAAAAGAGAACTCAGGATAATGAAAGCAATATTTCTTGGGGAACTATTGAGCTTCCTGATAAATCCGTGAAAGCATATGCACCTCAAAAAATTGTTAAAAAGAACCCACCTATAGTAGAGTTAATTCACGAGATGGATAAAATTACTATCGAAAATGAGCTTGCATATCCCAGAGGCTTTTACGCCAGATATAGCTCCGAGGATATAAGTATGGCGAGACAGGCACAGCTTTTTTATAAGCAAGCTCTTTTTATGGAGAATGCAGAAGATAATTACAAAGGAAAGGATAATTCGTATTCATATTGGAATTATACCTTTGAGTGTATGAGTTTAAAACAAAAAAGAAAATATTTTACTTGGAGAACCCATATAAGAAAAGGTGAATATAAAAAAACGAAACTCAAGTACATATTTACTTATCTAAGTGAATTAATCAATAA
>JAXJTP010000131.1:0-13443 GCA_036309525.1 Acutalibacteraceae bacterium
CGATATATTTGAAATATTGTATGACTTTATTTTCTTAAATAAAAAACGAGTATATAAGAAAATAACAGACTGGGAGGACGCTGGATATTCAGATGAATTTATGGAACAGTGGAACTATGATTTTGATGAAATAGATAAGCAGATGTGAAGAAAAGAGCTAAATAGTATAAAAAACAGATACATATGGCAAAGCAATAAGCAAATTTATAAATGGTGGTGAATAGCTATTATGTATAACAAGAAAAAGGTTAAAGAATATATTGCACAGTTTGGCTGGAGCAAGAGCAGAAAAATAGATACACGTAATGTTGTCAAATTATATAGTCACTATTTTGATAGGTATCGGGTGGATGATTATACTTCCATAGTATTCACACCATACCCACCCTTTAAAAAAGCATTAGATTTTTGGTCTGAATATGGAGAATTAACAATAAAATATTTTTCTTTATTTCAAAAAGGCGACAAAATTATAAAACATGATAGAGAGATACTTATTCAGGAAGAAGCAATAGAAAACTCAAATCTTTATCATATTATTGAAGCTAGTATTTTTTACAATAAACAGTTTTTCCCAGTTGCTCAATTAGAAGCAGCACCTTGCTTTATCTGCATTGATGAAGATGGGTATTTTTATGGCATAAGCTATGGTGGAGAGGTTACTGAATTTTCAGATGATTTCCTTGAGGTAGTAGATATTATTATAAATAATAAAAAATTCCCTAAATACAAGTGTTTACCTGAATATGATTGACTCTATTTCCCCCTATCTCCCCTTTAGTATGTTTGAAATTATGATGGCATTACCAATTTATTCTTCCCTTCATAATTAAAGGGCAAAAAAGCTGACCTGCATTAAGCAAGTCAGCTTTTTAATACAATTTAATTTTATTTATACTGGATGAACCTTGTTTTCCATATCAAGCAGATTTCCGTTTACACCCTGTTCCTTCTGTCTTCTCTTTTTGAAGAAGTCTACTGCAACCTTTGGGAACATTGCATAGGTTAAAACATCCTCTTCCTGATCTGCCCATTCCTTACATTCATCTCTTAGCTTATCAAGCTCTGGCTCTAGTAAATCAGCAGGGCGACACTCTACTGGCTTTTCGTTGCCGATAATGCTCTTTCTGAATTCAGGGTCTACTGGTACAGGTGTAGTACCGTATTTACCACCTACAAGTCCCTTAAATTCGTTTGTACACATCTTATAACGCTCACCTGTGATTACATTGAATACAGCCTGTGTACCAACAATCTGTGATGTTGGTGTTACAAGTGGTGGATAGCCTGCGTCCTTTCTTACTCTTGGAACCTCTTCAAGTACCTCTGTCATCTGGTCCTCTTTACCAGCCTGCTTTAGCTGTGAAAGCAGGTTAGAAAGCATACCACCTGGAACCTCATACATCAATGCTCTTGTATCAGTAGCAAGCATTGTCTGGTCTAGCTGACCACTTTCGATATACTTTTTACGGATACCCATAAAGTATTCACGGATTTCGTTAAGAAGCTTAAGGTCAAGACCTGTTGAGTATTCTGTTCCGTCAAGAGCTGCTACCATTGACTCGGTAGGTGAATGAGAAGTACCTAGTGCCAAAGGTGACATAGCTGTGTCGATAATATCAGCACCACTCTCAATACCCTTTAGCAGGCACATTTCAGATAGACCTGATGTAGAGTGTGTATGAATCTGAATTGGTAGATTAGTAGTTTCTTTAAGTGCCTTTACAAGCTCTGCTGTTCTTGAAGGAGTAAGCAAAGCAGCCATATCCTTTAAGCAGATAGAGTCAGCACCTGCGTCTGCAATTCTTTTTGCATATTCCTGATAATACTCAGTTGTGAATACATCACCAACTGTATAGGAAATAGCAACCTGAGCGTGAGAGCCCTCTTTTTTAGCTGCCTTGATAGCAGTTTTAAGGTTTTTAATATCGTTAAGAGCGTCAAAAATACGGATAATATCCATACCGTTAGCAGCTGTTTTCTGTACAAAATACTCCAGTACATCATCAGCATAATGGCGGTATCCAAGCATATTCTGACCTCTGAAAAGCATTTGTAGCTTTGTATTAGGACATTTATCTCTGATTATACGAAGTCTTTCCCATGGGTCTTCGTTCAGGAATCTTAGGCAAGAGTCAAAGGTTGCTCCACCCCAGCACTCCAATGAATAAAATCCAACCTTATCTAGTTTTTCAAGAATTGGCAACATATCTTCCATTGACATTCTTGTTGCAAACAAAGACTGGTGTGCATCACGAAGTACTGTTTCTGTAATTAGAATTTTCTTTTGTGGCATTTTAGCACATTCCTTTCAATGTTGGATTATTTAATTGTAATAAGAACATCACCTGAGTTTACATTCTGACCCTTTGTAGCTGTAATGCTTTCAACTGTACCATCAACAGGGCAGAAAATCTCATTTTCCATCTTCATAGCCTCAAGAATAATTAGGCAATCACCATTTTTAACAGCCTGTCCAACAGATACCTTTATATCAAGAACAACACCAGGCATTGGTGCCTTTACAGGCTCACCAGAACCAGCAGCAGGAGCTGGAGCAGGTGCAGGAGCTGGAGTAGCAGCCTGTACAGGAGCCTTAGCAGGTGCAACAGGTGCAGAGCCAGCTGAAAGCTCTTCTACCTGAACATCATAACTTGTACCATTTACTGTAATTCTAAGATTTTTCATTTTCGTTCATCCTCTTTTTTGTATGATAATTTATAAAGTCAATAATTTACAATCAATTAATTGTGCTGTGCTTCTTTGGCATAGTTGTAACTCTCTTGCCAGCAAGCATTTCAAGTGCTGAATAAACCTTAAAGCGAATATCAGCCTCGGCAATAACATCATTCACATAGCCATATGCAGCAGCCTTTAGTGCTGTACATTCCTCTTTTTCGTACTGTGCAACAACCTTTGCTCTTTCGTCCTTAGGAGCAGCCATTTTATCAGCCCACATAATAGCAGCAGCTGTTACTGGTGGTAGCTGAGAAACTATAGCTGAGTCTAAAGCAAAGGTGACATCAGCATTTGCTGCTGAGCCTGCAACTGCAACATAAAACGCACCATAAGCCTTGCCTGTAATTACAGAAACCTTTACAGTTGTAGCGTCTGCGTATGCAGCTGTAACCTTAGTAGCCTCTGTAACGCTTGCAAAGCCCTCGCTGTTAGCTAGTGTTACAACAGGAATTGCAAATGCGTCGCAGAAACGAACAAATGAAGCCATTTTATTACAAGAGTCAGCGTCAAGAATACCACCCTTAGTAGCAACAAAGCCTGTTACCACACCGGCAATTCTACCAAGACCTGTTACAGCCTGTGTACCATACGCTTTTTTAAACTCAACAAATGTATCTGCATCTACAATTTTGCAAATAGGACATTTTGACTCTGCTGTTGGCTCGTCTGCGTCCATTACAGGAGAAACACTCAGGTTATTTGATGGCAATAGAGTTATAAGCTCCTTTGCCTGCTCGATAGCCTCTGCTGTATCCTTTACTGTAAGGTGACTTATACCAAGCTGTGCAGCCTCGTCAGCAGATGAATTTTCACCTGTAACGCTAAGAGAAAGCTCAGCCTTTTCTGACATAATTATAAAATCGGCACTTGCTGCATTTAAAGCACTTGTACCTAAACAGCTACCTAATACTACAGAAATCTGAGGAACTACACCTGATAATCTGCTTACGCTGTTAAGCACTGCACCATAGGAGCCAAGCATATCAATTCCCTCTGCAAGCTTTGCACCCTTTGAGTCGTACATACCAATAACAGGTGTACCTGTTTTTTCTGCAAGGTCATAAACCTTTTGTAGCTTTGCTGCGTGAGCCTTAGACATTGCACCACCACAGATGTCACTATTTTGTGCAAATGCATATACAGGGCAACCATTTACTGTACCATAGCCTGCAATTACCTCTGTAGGGTTACTTCCTGACATTGTATATGCGTCAATCTGACTAAATGTACCCTCATCAAAAAGGGCTGTAAGATTTTTATATGCAGATGATTTTTCAATCTCTGCCTTTATTACTGACAGATTTTCTGTTGTCATCTATGTTCCTCCGTTCGTTCTGAATAAAAATTTTAAAATATATACCTATATTATAAGATATTTGCATAAAAACTACAAGTAAAAATGTAAGCAAACAGTGATTTTGCATAATATGACAAAATCACGCAGTTTTAACATCGCTATTTTGTTTATTTTATCTAATCTGTAACTAAAAGCACTTTCTATGCTGTGCATATTTACAAAATCACTATTATACTGCTATTAAAATTATTTATTTGCAGAATATAAATTATTATTAATAGTAATCAACCTCGGTTGTATTTGTAGGAGCCTGTAGTCTGTGTACCTCTTCTTTAGTAAGCTCTCTCCAAGAACCAGACTTTAAGCCACCAAGCTTAACCTGTCCTATTGCAATTCTTTTTAGTCTAGGTACCTCTAAGCCAACCTGCTCGCACATTTTTCTTATCTGACGGTTTCTGCCCTCTCGTAGAATAATTTCAAGCACACATCTACCCTCTTGTCTTTGAACAACATGGATTTCGCAAGGTGCAGTTTTTCTGCCGTCGATTACCATACCACCACTCATTTCAACAAGCTGTTCCTCTGTTATAGCAGGTCTTACAGTAACACGATAAACCTTGTAAACGTGCTTTGAAGGGTGAGTAACCTTGTTTGCAAATTCACCGTCGTTTGTCATAAGCAACAAGCCCTCGGAATCTCTGTCAAGTCTGCCAACAGGGTATACTCTTGCAGGAATATCCTTAACAAGCTCTGCTACGCACTTTCTGTCAAGCTCATCGCTCATAGTTGTTACATAGCCTCGTGGCTTATTTATCATAATATAGTAACGCTTAGCCTTTGAGTTAGTTGAAATTTTTCTGCCCTTAACAGTTACCTTATCTCTTTGTGGGTTTACCTTATCGCCTATGGTTGCAACTCTACCGTTTACCTTTACCATACCATTGGCAATCATTTCTTCTGATTTTCTTCTTGAGGCTATACCATTGTCAGCCATATACTTTTGTAGTCTTACTAATCCATTGTTTTTCATTGCTTGTCCTTCTTTCCGGCTGTGCATAAAATGCCCTGCCTATTTAGTATTTTGTATAGTTATAGCGTAACAAATTATTCATTACGCAAAAATTTAAACATACCAGCACCACGCCATTGACTAGGGCGTGTTTCAAAACCAAATTTTGAATAAAAATCTTCCTTATTTTTAGCACTCATAAGCTCTACACATACTGACCAACCATTTGGAATCTGACTTATTATATAGCTATCAATATGCTTTATAAGCTTTGCTCCTACACCTTTATTTTGATAATCAGGGTGTACAATAAAATCTTTTATATAATACGACATTGCATTGTCACCAAGCAATCTAGCCATAGCTATTGGATTAATTTCATCAAATGCACAGAATGTAACCAAGCTGTTTTCTATAGCTACAGATATTTGCTGTAGTGCAGGTGTTTGCCAATTTACTGATTTATAGAAATACTCAAATTGTTGTGCTGTAAGTACATTTTCTTTTATTTCTATATTCATTCTAAAACATCCTTTATCTATATTTAAATCCAATCATATTTAGGATTTGTTGTATCATCAACAATATAAGAATAGGTATAGCAATCTATTGGTGCTTTTGCTATTATGTAACTCTCTAGCTCCTTTGAATATGGCATATAAAAGCATTTTTTAGAAAACAAACGGCAGGTGTGTCTTCTTTTAAAATCCTCTTTTGGAATTTTAACAGATACAAGCACTTTTTCATAAACGCCTCTTGAGCATTTAATATATGTGCGTGATTTTGAAATAAACTGTAAATCATTCCAGCTGTAACGCTTTTTATAGAATAAAAAACACCTTGTTATTCCATTTTCGTCTATTATATTGTAGCCGAATGAATAAAATGTAACCAATAATAATAATAAAAATTCAAACGAAAAGTACACATTAATAAACAGAAAGTCCAATATTGAATCATTCAGGATTACTGATGATATAACAAGTGCAACTATTAATATTAATAAAAATGTAGTAAATATTGCATAGAAAATTTTGTATAAACGCTGATTATTATTAACACGCATTTTAGACATCTCCTTAAGCTTACACTAAAACAAATTTCTAAAATTTCTGCTATATTCCCTACTTAAATCATTACAAGCCACAGCTTTTATTTTTATATTATATCACAAATTCCCCTCAACAACAATGATATTGGTATTATCAAGAGCTTGCTTTATCCAATTAATAAACGCTGTAAAGAACGGCTTTTCTTCTTCGGAAATATCCTCTATATCCTTTTCAATTTCACAGATGATTTTCAGCCAATCATCTTTACCTATCCAATTACTAAAGCAGACATCAAAGGTCTGCTCATCGCTTCCGTCAAATGCGTCTTTAGTAGGGTATATGTTATTAAAATATTCAAGCAACAGCTCATAATCCTGCTTATATATTCGTAAAGGTGTGGCATAGCAATGCCATTCCTCCCATTCGGGATTCCAATCTGACACACTCGAAATTTTAAGAGGATTAAAATCTAATAATATCTTTTCATTTTTTGGTGCATACAGCCTTAATTCTGTGTAGCTTTGCATTTTGTAATCACTTGGATTAAGCCATATCATATAGTAACCTCATATTTACCCTAAAATAAACCTTTAAAAAAATCTGCTATGCCCTCAAAAAAGCCTTTATCAACTGTTTTATACTCTACGCTTGTGGTTGTAACCAGTGGCACCTCGCATAAAAGCTTGTTATCAAGGTAATACTGTGCAGTGCCAACAACCTCTCCCTTTTCAAGTGGAGCATATAAAAAGCTGTCTATAATCACCTTGCGTGTTATCTCGCTGTTACTGTCGGTAGACTTTACATAATCAACAGGCTTTACAGGCTTTACTGTTACACTGTTTTTTGTTCCACCAACAACATCAGCGTTTATGGTGTAATCCTTATCAATATCCTTTACAGCTGTAACCTTTGAAAAGCCATAGTTATACATATTGATATGGTCATTCCAATCATCGGGAGCATTGAGAGTTACAGCTATAAGCTTTACACCGTCCTTTTCTGCTGATGTTACCAGACATCTACCCGATTTTTTAGTAAAGCCTGTTTTACCACCATTGCAATATTCATATAGTGAAAGTAATCTGTTATGATTGCCATAGGTAACGCTCATAGCCTCAGGGCTTATAAAATCTACCCTTGCAGTCTTCTTAGCAGTAAGCTCTGCAAAGCTATTGTTTGACATAGCATATGCCATTAAACGAGCCATATCTAACGCTGTAGAATAGTGGTTTTCGTCATCTAAGCCCGACGGAGTGACAAAGCTTGATGATGTCATTCCTATTTGCTTAGCCTTGCTGTTCATTACCTTTGCAAATTCCTCTATTGAGCCAGATATTGATATAGCAGTAGCGTTTGCAGCGTCGTTACCCGATACTGTCATCATACCTGTTGCAAGGTCAGAAAGATGTAGCCTGTAGCCCTCTTTAAGGTACATAGACGAGCCCTCTGCTATCATATTTTTTGTAAATGTAACCTCTTTATCCTCAGCCTGTGAATGCTCAAGTGCAATAAGCGTTGTAAGTATTTTTGTAGTACTAGCCATACTCATTTTTTGAGTTGAATTTTTTTCAAAGATTACAGTATCATTGTTAACACAATAAAGCACAGCTGAATGTGCCGAAACACCTATTGCCTCGCTGTCTGCCCTTGCTGATACTGAAAAACAGCTCATAAACACTACAAATAAAAAAACAACTGCAAAAATTGATATACACCATTTCAACATAAATCACTCCTGATTAAACATCTTTATAAATGAATTTTATGCTGAATAGGTATTTTTTATTACATTGTATATAAGCCAACCATTAAAGGTTGGCTTATATTTGCACTTATTCCTCTGTTTTATTTAAATCTATTGTTTCGGATTCTTCCTCTTTTTTATCCTTATTAAAAATACCTACTATTTTATCTATAACATCTGGTGCCATAGCAATAGCCTTTTCTGCTGTAGTAGAATTAGGCTCGTCAATTGTAAGTACCTTAGCGTCACCATTTGAAATTACGATAAATGCAATAGGGTTAATTGAAACACCTGCACCTGCACCACCACCAAATAAATCCTTATTTGGTGCTGACTTTACAGCAAAGCTTGAGCCTCCTGAAGCAAAGCCATAGGATACCTTTGAAACAGGTATAATAATTGTACCGTCTGGTGATGTTATAGGAGTACCTATAACAGTGTTTACATCTACCATCTGATTAATCTTCTCAATAGTAGTACCCATTAGTCCTTCAAGTGGTTGTTTGTTTTCCATAACTACACCGTCCTTAATAAATTTATATAAATCAATTTTTTACTGCTTTCTTTTCTTCTGTTGGTCGCTGATTTTCTTTAGTATCAGTATTTGTTATATCAATATACAGTAAAATTCCCTTTATACCATACTTTAATACTATGGCTAACAGAAAAAAGAGCTTCATTTTAAATTGAAGCATAATGCTTGCTGAGGTTTCTTTTTTGTCATAGTCAGCTGTAATATTCACATCTGGAATTTTAAGAAAGCTGACTAAACCCGACAAGGCTCCTAAAGCCGGATAAACAACACTGCACGCATAGCCAAAGTTAAGAGCAGTGTCTGCTGCGTCCTCTCCTGCTGTTACCACATTAAGCTTTAATTTTTTCACCCTGAGGTGATTTAGTGTTGACGAAGAAAAGTCCTTTAATATCTCAATAATTTTTGAAAGTATCTCTATTACTGCACCCAAGCCCTCTTCCTTTGCTGTAGAAATAAAGAAATTATCTTCCTTTTCCTTTGGCTGTGTGGTTTGCTTTTCCGTCTTTTTGTCTTCTGTCTTGTTTTCCTTTGTTTTTTTGCTTTTTTTCTTTTTGCGTGGATAAACAGGAATTTTAAAAAACAAATACCTTACCCACACCATTATTTTATCCTCTTTATAATCAATATATAGATTCACAGAAAAGAAGAGCAAAAGAGCAATAACAGCCATTATTGAGAATATTATTATAAGTGCTGTCATTCGCTTTGGCTCCCTTCTTTTAATGTATAAATATGTTGATTATTATTTATCTTGCTCCGTCCATATAAGAGCCATAAGCCTGTTTTTCTATAGCTGACATTGTCATTTCTCTAAGCTCATCAATACTATTACAAAGTGGTCGGTCGTATTTTTCACAACAGCTATAAACACCCTCTGCAATTTCTCGATAAAAGGTGTTTACTCTTATAAGCTTCTGATTATTTATATAAACCATATATTTTTCTGAACCCCAAGGATAGTGAGTTTTTCCACTTAGAATTATATCCTCTAATTTCACTTCAAAATAACCACTCATATGAATTCACCTACCCTTTAAATAGCTTAATCCAAACATTATGTAAAAGTATGCCCCAAATTATAGCACTTAAAGCTATCTGGCTTATTTTTCGTCAATCAGATTTTTAACAAACGCCTCTGCCTTTTTATCAGAGCTTTCTTCATCTTTTTTGCCTTTATCGTCCTTTTTTTCGTCCTCCTGCTGAGGTAAAGGAGGTAGGTCATCAAGTGATTCTATCTTAAAGCACCTTAAAAAGTTTTCTGTTGTGCCATAAAGCAATGGTCTGCCTGGTAGCTCTAATCTGCCCTTTTCTTCTATAAGACCTCTTGTTGTAAGGCTACCTATTACACCCGAGCAATCAACACCTCTTACCTGCTCAACAAACGCCTTTGTTACAGGCTGATTATAGGCTATTACAGCAAGCACCTCAAGACCAGCCTGCGATAATGGAGAATTTCTTTTTATATCCATTACTCTGCGAATATACTCGCCAAATTCTTTTTTATTGCACATCTGGTAGCTATCCTCCAGCCTTATTATAGCAATTCCATGAGATGAGTTGCTATACTCAGCCATTAGCTCCTTAATTACCTCTTTAGCCTGTGATGGCTTTATCTCGATAGCCTTGCAAATTGTATCAAGCTGTACAGGAGCACCATTCGCAAACAATATTGCTTCTATCGCACATTTTATCTCTGTTTTATTCAACTGTATTATCCTTTCTTAACAACCTTACATCAGCAGTATCTCCGTCACCGTCAATACGAATACGGCTGTTTTTTACAAGCTCTAGCACTGCTAAAAATGTAGCAACTAATTCTGACTTAGGACTGCCATCTTTAAAAAGATTTCTATATTTTACTGGTGTACCGTCCCACAGCTGTCTTAAAACATATACAACTCGTGAGCTTACCGAAACTATCTTTCTTTCTACAATTCCACTAAAGGCTTCTCGTGGTGGTGGTAGCTTGCTTTTACCTCTACCAGCTGCAGCAATAAAAGCCTTTGCAATATCCTCTGTAGGATGCATTCGAGTGTAGGTCATATCAAATTTTATTTTTGATGGTGCCTTTGGATATATGTCATAGGTAGCCATTTTACCAAGCAGTGACGCAATTCGTCTGCACTCCTGATATTCAAGTAGCTGTCCCTCAAGCTCCTTTTTCAGCTCCTCGGCTTCTTCGTGCTTTGGAAGCAGTGAAACCGATTTTATATATACAAGTCGTGAAGCCATTTCTAAAAACTCACTTGATATATCCATCTGGTCCTGTTGCATTTGATTTATCTGCTCCATATATTGCTCAAGAAGCACAGCTATTTCTATATCACAAATATCAAGCTTATGCTTAGCAATAAGCTGTAAAAGCATATCCAGTGGACCTTCAAAGTCACACACCTTATATTGTAAAACAGTAACCTCTTTTTCCACCTGAACACCTCCGAGTAATAAAATAAAACTGAATAAATTGATTTAGGGAGTTTCTGAAAACAGAAAAATGACTGAATATTTCGCTAATACGAGGCAAGTTCAAGCGAAAAAACGGAGAAATACTGACGTATTTCGAGTATTTTTCAGGAAGAAATTGCCCGTATTAGTAGAAATAGACAGTTATTTTTAGTTTTCAGATACGACCTAGGTTAGCGTAACCAATTTATTCAGTGGTTGCTTGTTAATATATTAGTGGCATAAAAGGAATTCCAACTATCTCCATAATAAAAGTAGTTAAAATTCCCTGCAAATTAGACAATGGGCCTGTTAAAACACCAAAAGCAATAAGCAGAATAAGTACAAGGTTAATCTCTCTTTCGTGCTCATAAATCTTATATACTATTTTATCTGGTAAAAACGCAAACAGTATTTTTGAACCGTCCAGTGGTGGGATTGGGATAAGATTAAACACAGCCAACGAAACATTTACTGATATAAAATAGATTAAGAAATAATATAGCAATTCAGCTATTAACAAAGGTAAAATTCCCTTTACCTCAAGTAAAATATTCAAATAAAATAAAACTGCACCAACAATCGCAGCCAGAATATTACTTACAGGGCCAGCCAAAGCAGTTATAGCCATACCAACCTTAGGATTTTTGAAATTTCTTGGGTTTACAGGTACAGGCTTAGCCCAACCAAAGCCAACAAGTAAAATCATAAGTGCACCAAGTGGGTCAATATGAGCTGACGGTGAGAAACGAAGTCTACCCATATTTTTAGCAGTATTATCGCCTAATTTGTAAGCAATAAGTCCGTGTGCAAACTCGTGCAATGGCATAACAAGAAACACTATCATAGATACAGCCAATATCTGCATTATTGCATTTTCAATAGAAAGAGTTCCGTTGAATAAATTGTAAAGCATAGTTTATCTCCTATATTCATAAATAAAATTAACAGGCATACTGCCTAAACATTACTTTTAATATAATAACATAAACAAGAAATTTTTTCAATGAATTAAAAATTAAATCAAAAATATACACACAAACATAAAACAGGTCAGGATAATCACTCCCAACCTGTTTTTACTTGAATTAACGCTTGATTATTCTCTCTTTATTTTTTCCCAATACTGCTTAAATGCCTGTTCGTTTTTATTATCACCATATTTGTAATATTCTCTATCCTTTAAAACATCTGGTAGATACTGTTGCTTTACATAGTGATTTTTATAATCGTGTGGATATAAATAGAATTGCCCTTTATTTGGATTATCTTCCCCATCATAGTGCATATTTTGTAGCTGGCGAGGAATATCACCCACAATACCCTTTTCAATATCCTGCATTGCCATATTTATTGCGTTATAGGCTGAATTACTTTTAGGAGCATTACATACCATAACAACAGCGTCTGCAAGTGGTATTCTAGCCTCGGGCAAGCCTACCTGTAGGGCTATATCAACACAAGACTTAACAATAGGTATAATCTGAGGATAAGCTAAGCCTACATCCTCACAGGCACACACAAGAAGTCTTCGACAGGCTGACGGTAAATCTCCAGCAGATAGGAGTCTTGCAAGATAATATACAGCTGCATTTGCGTCAGAGCCTCTCATAGATTTCTGAAAGGCTGACATAATATCATAATGCTGGTCACCGTCTTTATCGTAACGCATTGCACTGCGTTGAGTAAGCTCCTTTGCAGTGTCAAGGGTTATTTTTCTTATACCCTCGTCCGGTAATGTTGACAGTGTACAAAGCTCAACAGCATTTATCGACTTTCTTACGTCACCACCACAGGCATATGAAATATATTCAACAGTTTCATCATCAACTAATATTTCCTCTTTAAGCTCATCTGCCATAATATTAAAGCCACGCTTTATTGCCTTGGCAATTTCTGGCTGTGGTACAGTTTTAAACTCAAAAACTGTACATCTGCTAAGAATAGCATTATACACATAAAAATATGGGTTTTCAGTTGTTGAGGCTATCAGGGTAATCGTTCCGTTTTCCAGGTATTCAAGCAGGGTTTGCTGTTGCTTTTTGTTAAAATACTGTATTTCGTCAAGATACAATAATATTCCATTCATACCACCAAAGGTATTAAGCTCAGACACAATTTCCTTTATATCTGCTGTTGAGGCTGTAGTGCCATTAAGCTTACGCAAAAGCTTATTTGTTCGTTTAGCTATATATGTAGCCAATGTACTTTTACCTACACCCGATGGCCCATAAAAAATCATATTTGGTATTTCATTTGAGCTATCAATAATATTTCTAAGTGGCTTACCTTGTGCAATTAAATGCTTTTGACCCACAAAGTCTTCTAAGCTTTGTGGTCTTATTCTATCAGCTAGTGGAGATTTCATTGTTTTCCTCCTGATTTTGTGGTTTGTGGGTAGTTTGTTTTGGTAAATTTGGGTTTGTCGAGCTAACGCACAAGCTCTAATAGAGAAAAACGTAAAGTTTAGGTCCAGCCTTTTTAAAGGGTGGTGGGTGGTGTAACCAATTCCGAAGGAATTGATTACCACAATCAATCCCGTAGGGATTGGTTGTATTATGCAACGCCCTTGCAGGTTTACACAATCAATTTTTTCAAAATTGGTTGTATTAGACGGAGTCCTTA
>JAXJTP010000132.1:0-1874 GCA_036309525.1 Acutalibacteraceae bacterium
TATATATCCTATTCAAGAGCAATCCAAAAAGGGTTGCTCTTTTTATATAGATATTATTTTTAGAAGGGAGTGCATAAAATGCACGAAAAGAAATTAGTAAAAAGTATTGTAGCTGTTATGCTGTCGGTACTGATGATAATTATGTCATTACCAACAGCAATGGCAGCAGAAACAGACAAAGGATTGATACAAGCGAGTGATGGCACAACAGTAAAGCTTAGTCTTGGCAATTTATTAGAGTATGAGAGTAATATCAACTGGACTACTCATATGATGTATGCTGATGGAAAAATGGCTTATTGTGTCAATCCAAAGCTGTCTGCACCATCAGGCACTTTTGGTAGTGGTAATCTTACAGAGGTTACATCATCAAATAGTAAGTATCAGCTATTGTTAAAAGCTCTTTCATATGGATATGGTGGATATAAGTTTGAAACATCTGTAACTGCTTTTGGCAACAAAAGTATGAAAGGTTTTATGCAAGCCAAAAAGACACAGCATTGGTTGGGTGCAAGTGGTACAGACCTATATTATTTGCTAACACACCGAGTATTAGCATATATCTATGGTGATAGCGAATGGTCATACGCACTCAACATTGACTGGATAAACACCGTAAAAGAAATCACCGAAGCTCTAAAGAACGCTCCAGCAGTTTCTACAACAGATAAGATGTATATCCTAGACGCTAAGGACGGTTCACAAAAGGTTATAGTATTCAAAGAAGTTCCACAGTTAGGTTCTTTGGAAATCATTAAAGATTCTAGCAATTATAGTTTGACTGATAACAACACAGATTGTTATAGCCTAGAGGGTACAGTGTTTACTGTAACACACAAGCAAACTGGTAAGAAGTACACATTAACAACAAACACTAAGGTTGATGATGACTCTGCAACAGTTAAGTACAAAGGTGTGCTTAAAGATATACCAGTTGGTGAGTACACAATAAAAGAAACACAGGCTGGTAAAGGTTATGCACTGTCAGTTACAACTACAAATGTTACTATCTCAGGTAACAAGACAAGTAAGGTTACAATAAAAAATGAACCACAGAATGATCCTGTTGCTGTAATGGTAAATAAAACAGATGAAAACGGAAAACCTCTTGTTGGAGCAGAGTTTACACTTAAGTTCTATAAAGGCTACTTTACTGAAGAAGAAATAAAATCGGGTGAAGCAGACAGTGCTTTTAAACGATATTGGACATTAAAAACCGATAAATACGGTTATGCCGATTTACATCTTGATTACTTGGTGGATAGTAATAATGATTTCTATTACTCTTCAGCTGAAAACAAAACTCCTTGCCTACCTCTTGGTACTATAACAATTCAAGAAACTAAAGCACCAAATGGTTATATCAAAGACGATACTTTATATGTAAGACAGATTACATCTACTGGTAGCTCAGAGAGTGTGTTTACATTTAATGCACCAACCGTACCAAACGAACACAAAAAAGGTAACCTAAAGATTGTAAAAACATCTGAGGACGGTGTAGTTGCTGGCATTAAGTTTAAGGTTTATACAACTGACAATAAGCTTGTTGGCACATACACAACCGATAATAACGGTCTAATAACAAAGGATATTGACACAGGCACATATAAGGTTGAAGAAGTTGTATCTGACAAATACAATGCACAGCCTACACAAACTATAACCGTTAAGAAAAACGAAACTGCAACAGTAACCTTTAACAATACATTAAAGGACGGTTGGCTAAAGCTAATAAAAACAGCCGAGCCAATTAAGAAGCCTGATGGCACAACAACTGCTGGTAAGGTTGACGGAATAGAGTTTGAGTTATACAACAGTGAGAATGTGCTAGTTGGCACATATACAACAGGTGCTGATGGTACTATCCTAAA
>JAXJTP010000133.1:0-6974 GCA_036309525.1 Acutalibacteraceae bacterium
CAGTATGGTAAGGGTGTAGACACTTATCTTCCTTGGTCTGAGCAGATACCTGAATATTGTAAGTCAAGAACCCCTCAACAGAAGTAATCTTGTGAATTACTTTTGCTGAGGGGTTATGTGCGTGCTTGAATTGACGCTTACTGTATAAAAGATACTTGTAAAGGGTTGGGTAAAAATATGAGTAAATACAATATGACGGATAAGTATGATGAAAATCTTGAGTATTCATTAAAGGATTTAACAAATGAAATATTAAAAGAATATCATGTAGCTCCTAATTGCTATTGCGAACATGTTAAAAGAAGATTGAGCAATTCAAGTAATAATGGAATTGTACAGAGGTTGAACAAATATCTTTCGTATGATATAGATAAGAATGCAGGTGATAATCCTGTATATAAATTTGAAAGATTACAGTTGCTTAATCTAATTTATCGCTTGGATGCTAATACAATTCCTTGTCAGGAAGCGAATACGTCAGATCAAGATGTTCCAATAATTAATATTCTGACTAAACCTCGTATGGAGAATGTGGAGTCTGTTTTTTCTAATTCAAATGTTTATGGTACGATTATTAGAGATTTAATAGAGCAAATTAAAAGTATTGTTGATCCTGAAAATATTCAACAGAAAGAAATGAATGATATAAATGTCAGTTGGCAGAAAACGCTCAGAAGGATTACCTTTTATTATGTAGCATCGGATGAAGTGCTCGATAATAGAGATGATTATTTGACGAAATTAAAAAAGCTAAGTAATTACTTTTCTGAGATACTGACAATATTGAAAAAAAGCAATAAAAATCCTGAAAGCGATGACAGTAAATTCAGATGTAATATTGTAGAATATAAACACGGAGTACATAAAACTTTTTTAAACATATTATATGTTCATTTTTTATGTGTTATGATTATGAGAATATAAGATTGCCACTCCCTATAAGTGTAAAATACGATAGTTCTTATTCAAGTGCTTTTGAAAAATTAGAAAAAAGAAATTTTAAGACCGATAATATCGCAGGAATAGCTGAATATATAAAAGCACCCAAAAAGCGTGAGGAAAATGAAGAGATGAATTTTATTATTACACTGATTAAAAACGGACTGGAAGGTTGTGAAGATAAAGATATTGTCTATGCTATTGAGCATATTAAGCCGGTATTAAAGGTGATAGAAGTTGAAAAACAAGAAGATTTTTCTGAAGAAATTGATATAACTTTATTGATAAGTATCATTCAGGAAATTATTTATGTTCATAGAGAAAAAGTTAAAATTGAAGTGGATACTGTAGGATATAAAACAAACAAAAAATCTATGGCTAAGTTATTGGTGCAAGGGTACGAAGAACAACCAGCCATTTTAAGAATTGCATGGGAAAATCGCATTAGCAACAGGGTGATGATTAATTTTAATTTTGCTGATCATATAATTGAAGCCCGCAAAATTGAAAACACAATATATAAAATAAAAAGAGAGGTTTTTTCATATATAAATATTGAAGATATAAAATTGTTAACTTCAAGTATAACATCGGCGTATGAAATTATTGAGGCATTTGGATGCAATGATGTTGTTATTGAACTAATGAAAAAGGAGATAAAAGAATTTATACATACTAAAATTTTTTCCGGCTCATAATGTCGTCTTTTTTCTTTTAATTAAGCTATACTGTATTCATAAGGTTTGTGCCTTGTGAATGCAGTATTTTTTTATGTTTATTTTATCTTAGAAGCTCAAGTTTTAATTATAACACGTGTTTTATTAGCAGTCTTCAGTTGCATATTATATGAATGAATACCTGTATTCTTAATTTTAAAGGAGGATTACTATGATTATTACAGAAAACTGTTTCAAGTCTGATGACGCTATAAAAATCAAAGAACGCTTAACTGAATTGTTCAGCAGAATTATCAATAATAAATCTTAACTGTACTGGTGTAGCAACGCATTGATTTGCGTTGCTACAAAAATCAAAGAAAGGAGGTTACTTCTATGAAGATAGCTGTTTATGTAAGACTCTCCCGAGAAGATCGTGAAAAAGTCGGAGCTGAATCTGAGAGTGTTATAAACCAGCAAATTATGCTATTGAGTTATTGTCAGCAGCAGAATTGGGATGTTTATAAGGTGTACATAGATGAAGATTACTCCGGTTCGGACCGAGAGCGTCCAGCTTTTTGCGAAATGCTGAAGGAAGCTGAAAAAGGAAAGTTTGATATTATCTTAACTAAAACCCTTTCTCGATTTGCAAGAGATATGGAGCTGGTAGAGAAGTATGTCAATTATCTTTTGCCAACCTGGGGTGTGCGTTTTATAAGCTTGGTTGATAATGCTGATAGTGAAAATCAGGCTAATCGAAAGGCGAGACAGATAAATTCTCTTATTGACCAATGGTTTTTAGAAGATGTCTCAGCTAACATAAAAAGTACATTGGCATCTAAACGCAAAGCTGGTCTCTGGGTGGGTGCTTTTGCTCCCTTTGGGTATGTAAAAGACCCTGAAAATAAAAATCATCTTGTGATTGACGAAGAAGCTGCGGCTATTGTAAGATACATATTTCAAAGTTATCTCGATGGATATGGTATAACCACGCTTGCACGCAAGCTGAATCAGGAAGGTATTCCAAACCCTGCAAGCTATAAAAAGAGCAAAGGTCAAGCCTTTCAAAATAAAAATAAAGATTGTTCAAAGCTATGGGGTCATTTTTCTGTAAGAAGAGTTCTGACAAATCAGGTTTATCTGGGGCATACAGTTCAGGGTATGGCTGAAAACATCTCATATAAATCAAATAAGAAAAGGCAAAAGCCGAAATCAGAGTGGGACATTGTAAAGAACACCCATGAGCCTATTATAGATGAGGAGATATTTAACAAGGTTCAGGAAATTATGTCTTCAAGGCGTCGTTCTGATAAAACAGGTTCTGCTTCTGCCTTTGCTAACAAGGTTCGTTGCATGAAATGTGGTGGTTCTATGCGTTCTCAAATTACAGGACACCAACGCTATTACACTTGTCACCAACATTACATAGCTCCCGAAGCTTGCGAAGGTACTTATGTTTCTGCTAAAACATTATCAAATATTGTTCTTAAAGAGTTGAAGCAGCTGTACCAGATATACATCGATGAGGATGAGGTAGAAAAACATCTCATCATCTCAAAGGAGCAGGATAAAAAAATTGATATTCTTGAAAAACAAATCAGTAGTGTCCATAACGAAATCGAGAAAACAAAATCTCGCTTCAAAAGCTTGTATTACGATAAGGCTGATGGTTTGATTTCTGAAGATGATTTTCGTGTGTTAAGCTCTGCATGCAAGGAAGAACAAGCACGCCTTGAAAAGAGTCTTCAAACCCTACAAGATAAACTGGATACAGCTATCTACAATAAGGAGCACACAGATGGAGTGCGAACCCTTATCAGTAAGTTTAAGGATATTGATACATTAGATAGATATACAGTTGAACTGCTCATCGATTATATTGAAGTAGGTGGCAATAAGCAAAACAGAATTATTAAAATTTATTGGAATTTTTAAAAAAAGCAGGAAAAGGCTACTGGCAAAACAATTTATTTGTCCAGTACCTTTTCCTCATACAAAGCAGGAGGAAAAATAATGGCAGTTATAAAAAATGACTTGTTTTCTTGTATAGAGCGTAACCTTAAAGAAATAAAAAACTTTAACACACAGATATGGACCCCACAAGAATTATACGATTATCCGGGTGTTAGTGTGTCCTATCTTGATAAAGCCTATCTTAGTGATAGTATTAACCCCTGGGAGCTTCAGGATACACCAGCAAATGTAGCTACTTTTATAATAGCTCAAACAGGCACAGGAAAAACATCGCTTATTTTTAACACACTTATCCCACTTGCAGTCAAAAGAAAGCGCAAGGTTTTATATCTGTGCAACAGAGCTGCTTTATCCTCTCAGATAAAGAAAATTGCAATGGAGGATGAATTCGATTTCTATGTTTATATTGTGTTTTTTACTTTTTTTATGTTATAATATAACTCATTAAGATGTATTTTGTTGATTTTGACAAGATTATAAGAAGTTATAAGTATGAGTCCTTATTTTGGGACAATCAGAATGATATAATAAGTTGTCAGAATATAAATATGGAGGAATTACAATGGCAGATTACAAAAACAGTCGTGAGCGTGAGGAGCTTCACAAGGCAATATGGTCAATAGCAGATGATTTGCGTGGTAGTGTTGACGGTTGGGATTTCAAACAGTATGTGCTTGGAACAATGTTCTATCGCTATATCTCTGAAAATTTAACTAACTACATAAATGAGCAAGAAATAGAAGCTGGTACACCTGATTTTGATTACGCAAAGCTTAGCGATGAAGAGGCTGAGGTAGCTCGTGAGGGGCTTGTAGAAGAAAAAGGCTTTTTTATTTTGCCTTCTGAGCTTTTCTGTAATGTTCGCAAGAGAGCGTCAGGCGATGAGAATCTGAATGAAACTCTTGAGAGTGTGTTCAGACACATTGAAGAGTCTGCTCAGGGTAGCGAAAGCGAAGACGACTTCAAAGGCTTGTTTGATGACTTTGATGTTAACAGTAACAAGCTTGGGGCAACTGTTGCAAAAAGAAACGATAAGCTCGTAAAGCTCCTTGATGGTATCGGCGATATGAACCTTGGTGATTACAGAGAGCGTACTATCGATGTTTTTGGTGACGCTTATGAGTTTTTGATGGGTATGTATGCTTCAAATGCAGGTAAGTCTGGTGGTGAGTTCTTTACTCCACAGGAGGTTTCAGAGCTTTTGACTCGTCTTGCAGTATTTGGCAAAACAGAGGTTAACAAGGTGTATGACCCTGCGTGTGGTTCAGGTTCACTTCTTTTAAAAGCTGAAACAGTTTTAGGCAGAGGTAATGTCCGTCAGGGGTACTACGGACAGGAGATAAACCCTACTACCTACAACCTTTGTCGTATCAATATGTTTTTACACGATATTGGCTATGATAAATTTGATATTGCAAACGAGGATACACTATTAGACCCACAGCATTGGGATGATGAGCCATTTGAGGTTATTGTTTCTAATCCACCTTACTCTATCAAGTGGGAGGGCGATGATAACCCTGTGCTTATTAATGACCCTCGTTTTTCTCCTGCTGGTGTATTAGCTCCAAAAAGTAAAGCAGATATGGCTTTTATAATGCATTCGCTTTCTTGGCTTGCTACAAATGGTACAGCCTCTATTGTTTGCTTCCCTGGTATTATGTATCGTGGTGGAGCAGAAAAGAAAATAAGAAAATATCTTATTGATAACAACTTTATTGATTGCATTATTCAGTTGCCTGATAATCTTTTCTATGGTACATCAATCGCAACCTGTATAATGGTGCTTAAAAAGTCAAAGGCTGACAACAAAACCTTATTTATTGACGCTTCTAAGCAGTGCGTTAAGGTTACAAACAACAATAAGCTGACTGATGAAAATATTCAGAACATATTAAAGGTATATACAGACAGATGTAATGTTGAATATGTAGCTTATCTGGCTTCTTTTAAGGATATTGAAGAAAACGACTACAATCTTTCCGTTTCAACCTATGTAGAAGCCGAGGATACACGAGAGGTTATAGACATAGTAAAGCTTAACGCAGAGATTGAAGAAATTGTTGCCCGTGAACAGGTACTGCGTGACGAAATAGCAAAGATTATTGCAGAGATAGAGGGAGGTCAAAACTAATGACTAAACTCGAAAAATTGATAGAAGAACTATGCCCTAATGGGGTGGAGTATAAAACACTAAACGAGATCGGCACTATATTCAAAGGTATGGGTGGAGTATCAAATAAATGGGCAGAAACAGGAAATTGTCAATTTATTGATTACAAAAATGTCTATAATCATGTGAAGGTTGATGTTTTAGATTTACCTTTTGCTACTGTTAAAAAGCTCGAAAATCAATTTGTGCTAAAAACAGGTGATATTCTTTTTACATCAGCTTCTGAAACCCCTGATGAATGTGCAATATCTTCTGTTATCGAAGATGAGATTATGAATGGTGTTTTTTTAGATGACCATTTGTTTGGTATCAGACTAGGTTCTAAGTTATGTAACCCAATATTTTATAATTATTTTTTTAGAAGTGCCACTTTTAGAAAATCTGTTAATAGAACTGTTCGTGGTGTTACTCGATTTTACATTTCTATGACTGATTTTGCTAAAATAAAAGTTCCTATACCTCCGCTTGAGGTTCAAAGTGAAATTGTCCGTATTCTGGATAATTTCACAGAGCTTACAGCAGAGCTTACAGCAGAGCTTACAGCAGAGCTTACAGCAAGAAAGAAACAGTATGAGTATTATAGGGATGAGTTGTTGACATTTGAAGATATACCTTTATCGGAACTTCGTACAGTTGTTAAACATAGTTGTTCTGGCTCTACCCCAACAAAAAACAAAGCGAATTATTACGAAAATGGTACTATTCCTTGGATTAGAACACAAGATGTTAAATTTAATGAAATCACCACAGTTAATAGCTTTATTACTCAAAAAGCACTTGAAGAAACAGCAGTAAAGTGGATACCAAAAAATTGTGTTATTGTTGCTATTTCTGGTGCAACTGCTGGACGATGTGCTATTAATAAAATCAAAGCAACCACAAATCAACATTGTTTAAACTTAGAAATTGATGAAACAAAAGCATTATACAAGTATATTTATTATTGTCTTTATAGTAAATATGATGAACTTATTAAAAGAAAACAAGGAGCAAGAGGAGATCTTAATTCTTCACTTGTGTTATCACTTAAAATTCCTATTCCTAGTTTAGATGTTCAAAAAAGGCTTGTTAATGTCTTAGACAACTTTGACGCAATATGTTCTGACCTTAATATCGGTCTGCCTGCCGAAATGGAATCACGACAAAAACAATATGAATTTTATCGTGATTTACTCTTGACATTTGCAGAAGACGGCAAGACAATTTTGACAGACAGACAGACAGACAGACAG
>JAXJTP010000134.1:0-10014 GCA_036309525.1 Acutalibacteraceae bacterium
CGCCCTAAAAACCCATAAGGGGTTTCACCCCTTAACCCCAAAAGCCTTTAAAAAGGCTTTACCCAAACTTCAAGTTTTGGTTTGTGCTAATCCGTAACTCCCCTACAAACCCAAATTTGCTCTTCTATTATTTAAAGCTAATCAGTATTAATTGATTAAATATCAATACTACCAAATTAATTATACTTTTTTTAGCAATAAATATCAATAGCACAAGCACAGATAGCTATTTTATATTTGACTGTACAGAAAATATAATGTATGATTATTTTTAGAAAAGGGTGGTTTAATGAACAGCTTAAATGAAATATCTGTATGGCAGTTTTTAAAAAATACAGATAAACCGATAATAATATATGGTATGGGCAATGGTGCTGATAAGGTGCTGGCTATGTTTGAAAAATACGGAATAAAATGCAGTGGTGTTATGGCTAGTGACGATTTTGTAAGAGGTCAGCGTTATAGAGAGTTTACTGTACAAAGGCTTGACTATTTCGAGAAAATGTATAACGAGCTTATTATTGCAATTTCGTTTGGCACACAGATAGAGTCTGTAATGGAGCATATAAAAGCACTTTCAAAAAAGCACACTGTAATAGTACCAAATGTGCCTGTATATGGTGATGAAATTTTCAATGATGATTTTTTATTGCAGAATAAAGAGAAAATAGAATCAGCCTATAGTCTGCTTAGCGATGAACGCTCTAAAAGGGTTTTAGAGAATGGCATAAAATTCTATTACAGTGGCAGGCTGGAATATCTGTGGGATATTACAGATGATAAGGACGAAATATTCAGCTCTGTACTATGCCTTAACAGCAATGAAAGCTATATAGACCTTGGAGCATACAGAGGCGATACTATTGATGAGCTTATACATTATGGTGGTGGCTATAAAAAAATAATTGCACTTGAGCCAGATATAAAAACCTATAACAAGCTATGTAAGCATATTGAAAATATGCCGAATATTACAGCCTATCAAAAAACAATATGGAAGGATATACGCAGGCTTTGTTTTTCTAATCAAAAGGGTCGTGGCTCGTCTATTTCAGCAAGTGGCGTTTTAATAGATACAGCTACTATAGACAGCTTATCCGAAGGCTTTAACCCTACATATATAAAAATAGATGTTGAGGGTGCCGAAAAGCAGGCTTTGGCTGGTGGTATAAATACTCTTGCGAATATAAAGCCAAAGCTTAATGTTGCAGTTTACCATACCTTTGGTGATTTATTTGAATTAATTCTTCTTATAAATGCAATAAATCCTGAATATAAATTCTATTTAAGACACCACCCATATATTCCATTATGGGATACAAATTTGTATTGTGTGTAATCTTTATTGTTAGTAATATTGTATTGGCTATTCGTTGACCATAATCTGTTTTTATGATAGTATAAAAATATATTTATATATAAAATCATTACCCTATTTTAATATATTGGAGAAATAAAATGGATAGAAATTTAAAAGCGTTGGAGCTTGATAAAATTTTAATTAAATTATCTGAGGAAACAGCCTTTGCAGACGCAAAGCAATCAGCACTAGAGCTTAGACCAGCTAACGATTTATACACTGTAAATAAGCTATTAAAGCAGACAGATGACGCTTATATGCTTAGTGGAAGATTTGGTTCGCCTTCGTTTGGTGGTATTACAAATGTTGTGAATAGTCTTAAACGAGCAGAGGCTGGTGGTTGCCTTACTATGGGTGAGCTTCTTAAGGTTGCAGAGGCTTTGCGTGTTATACGTGGCTTAAAGCAATGGAGAGATAAATCTTCTGGCATTGAAACTGTGCTTGATGTATATTTTAATACACTTACTTCTAATAAATTTCTCGAAGAAAAGATTTTTACTTCTATTATTTCAGAGGAAGAAATGAGCGACATGGCGTCTGTTACATTGTCTGCAATAAGAAAGAAGATTAAGCAAACCTCAGCTAAGGCAAGAGATATTCTTGATAAAATGGTTCGTTCTCAGACCTATCAGAAATTTTTGCAGGACCCTATTGTTACAATTCGTGACGGTAGATTTGTTGTGCCTGTTAAGGCTGAATGCAGAGGAGAAATCCCTGGACTTGTGCACGATACATCATCAAGTGGTGCTACTGTTTTTGTAGAGCCTATGGGTGCAGTTGAGGCAAATAACGCTGTAAAGGTGTTAAAATCAAAGGAAGAAGCAGAAATTGAGCGTATTCTATTTGAGCTTTCAGCAACAGCAGGTGGCTATGCACAGGATATTATAAACAGCTACTATACAGCCACTCAGCTGGACGTTATTTTTGCAAAGGCTTCACTTGCATATAAAATGAAGGCAAGTATGCCAATAATGAACGATTCTGGAATAATTAATCTTAACAAGGCAAGACACCCTCTTATTGATAAGGATAAGGTTGTGCCTATAAGCGTTTATTTAGGTGAGGAATTTAATTCGCTTGTAATTACAGGCCCTAATACAGGTGGTAAAACTGTTACCTTAAAGACTATAGGCTTGCTTACTGCAATGGCTATGTGTGGCTTGATGATTCCTGCTGGTGACGAAAGCAGGCTATCTGTGTTTGATAAAATACTTGTAGATATTGGTGACGAGCAAAGCATAGAGCAGTCGCTTTCAACCTTCTCTGCTCATATGACAAATATAATAAGAATACTTGACCAGACTGATGATAAAAGTCTGGTGCTTATAGATGAGCTTGGTGCAGGTACAGACCCTGTTGAGGGTGCTGGTCTTGCAATAGCAATACTTGAGCAGTTGAGAAATCAGGGGGCAAAAATAGCGTCTACAACTCACTATGCCGAGCTTAAGGAATACGCATTGCAAAGTACTGGTGTAGAAAATGCCTGCTGTGAATTTGATGTTGCAACACTACAGCCAACATATAAGCTATTAATCGGTGTTCCTGGTAGGTCTAACGCATTTGCAATATCTGAAAGACTTGGTATGGATAAAGCCTTGGTTGACAAGGCAAGAAAGCTTGTTTCTGATGAAAGCAGACGCTTTGAGGATGTAGTTGAAAAGCTTGAAAACCAAAGACAAACTCTTGACGAAAAGATAAAATATGCCGAGCGTGTATCTTTGCAGGCTCAAAAAGAAAGAGAAAATGTTCAAAGGGAAATTGAACAGCTAAGAAAGCAGGCTGAATTTGAGCTTAAAAAGGCACGAGAAGAGGCTATGCGTATTACCTCAACAACCCGTGCAACAGCTGACGCACTTATCGAAGAGCTTAATGATTTACAAAAGCATAAACAGCTTACACCAGAGGAAAAGGCAAAGCTAAGAGCAGATATAAGAAATATGGAAAACAATGCCGACCCAGTAGAAAAGGCTAAAGAAAACAACTATACGTTACCACGAGCACTTAAAAAAGGTGACAGAGTTCTTATATTTGATATTGACAAAAAAGCTGTTGTAGCAGAAAACCCTAAGGGAGATTCTGTGCTTGTACAGGCTGGTATAATGAAAATTAAGGTTAATATTGATAATCTTAGATTACTTGAGGATAAGAAAAAGCCACAGGTACAGCATTCTACCAAACGTAATATAAGAAGCAACGCAACCGTTAAGGCTGTAACAGACATTGATTTGCGTGGTATGACAGCTATGGAGGCTATTATGGAGCTTGACCGTCAGCTTGATTCTGCAACGCTCTCTGGTATACATCAGGTAACTATAATACACGGTAAGGGTACTGGTGTATTGCGTAAAGAGGTTCATAATTACCTTAAACGCTGTAAGTATGTAAAAACCTACAGGCTTGGCGTATTTGGCGAGGGTGAAGCTGGTGTAACAATCGCTGAGTTAAAATAACAGGAGGTTGATGCTATGAGAAAATCTGGAAAAGCCAGTAAAGCTGTTATAATTGTGTTAGCTATACTTGTAACTATATTAGCATTGGCTGGAGCTGGGCTATACTATTTATATGATATGGCTACCGACAGAACAGAGAAAGCAAGGCTTGACACAATAGCCTCTACTGATATTTACGAGCCTTTAGTAAAGTCAATAATATTAGGCGAAAAGCAAACTATTACTGATGACAACATAAACGGAATTATAAAAAAGATAATGGACGAAAATATCAAAACCAATGTAAAGGCTGAAAATACCGTTGCAATAAATGGCATTGCAGTCTACCTACAAAGCAATCAGACAGCAAAAATATATGCCGATATAACCTATAAAAATATTGATATGATTTTTGTAGCAGAGGCAAAAATAACATTAGACACCTCTGATAAAGCTATTGGTATAGAGATTACAGACACAAGGCTTGGCAGACTTAATATTTCTGAAGAATTTATAATGTCTTTGATAGAGCCATCACTTGAGAGCCTTAGTAGCTCAATAAAGGTTGAAAAAACATTTATAAGTGTTCCGTCTGAATATAAATTTATGTTTAACGAAAAGGAAGTAGAGCTGTATATAGAAAGCTTTGAAATATCTCAGGGAACTGCTAACATACAAACTAATAGTGCAATGGATTTAATAACAGAGTTTATTGATGAAATTGTAAGTGGTTGGTTTGCACAGAATTAAATTTGATACTATATACCTATAATCACACCACACAATCAGCATAAAATAACGCTGATTATGTGGTGTGGCTTTTTTATATGGTATTTTCAATATTACAGCACTGCTCTACACTGTTTGAGTGTTTCATATGCTTTGTTATAAATTTAAAAATCAAATTCGTCTACCTTGGCATTTATTCACTAGCATATATATCCATTACTGCTCATATATATTCATTAGAAAATTCAAAAGGAGGACAACAAAAATGGATAACCAATCAGTAGAAAGATTTAATATGTGTGCAAAGGGACTTAATCAGAGGTTGCAAAATGCTGTAATTAAAATTCCTGACCATATTAAAGCTCAGATACAGGAAATACACATAAGAGTAAATAAGCCTGTTGCACTGTATTGTAGCAATGCAACGTATTTTCTTACTGCTAATTGTCAGATTGTTTCGCATTGGTTCAGCGATAATATGCTTATTGCAACCCATAGCGATATATACGAAACCTTTCAGAATATTTGTTGCTACTCTGTTTACTCAAGGCAAACAGAGATAAATAATGGTTTTATCACCATAAAGGGTGGTCACCGAGCAGGCATTTGTGGTACAGCCCTTTATAACGCAGAGAGTATTTCATCTATAAGGGATATTTCTTCAATCAACCTAAGAGTCGCCAGAGAAATCAAGGGTGCAGGCAAGGAGCTTTTAAAGCATATTGATATTAATAAGGGTGGTGTTCTTATATGTGGCGTTCCTTCCTGTGGAAAAACAACAGTATTAAGAGATATTTCCAGAGTACTATCCACAGAGGAAAATTTAAAGGTTTGCGTTGTAGACGAGCGTAGCGAATTAGGTGGCACATATTCAGGTGTGCTTGAGAATGATTTAGGCTTTTGTGATGTTCTTAACGGCTATAAAAAGCAGGACGGTATAATGCACGCTGTACGCTGTATGTCGCCAAATGTTGTTATATGCGATGAAATAGGCTCTGATGACGAAGTAAATGGCATTAAGGAATGCCTTAACAGTGGTGTAAAAATTATAGCCACTGCACATTGTGCAAATATAGATGAGCTTTTTGCAAAGCCTCAAACCTGTAGACTTATTTGCACAGGTGCATTTGAATATATAGTCTTTCTTTCTGACAGACATTCTCCTGGAATTATGAAGGAGCTATATACCCTTGAGGAGCTGAAAAATTATGAAAATAACAGGCTGTATCCTTCTGATAATCTCAACAACTGCTGTAGGGTTTTATCTGTCAGCAATGCTAAAACGCAGAATGATGTTGTTTAATCAGCTTGCATTGCTTACAGCTAATCTCTCAACTGCTATAAGATACAGTGGTGTTGAAATACATACACTTTTACTTAACGAGCAAAAAAACGTAGCCCTCCCCTTTGTTGCAGAGGCTGTAAAAAATCTTGAAAATGGCTACACCCTGTCAGACAGCTGGAGCAAGGCAATTGATAGCCTGCCCTATGGATATGGGCTATCGGCAGAGGATAAAGAAATAGTCATACAATTTGGTGCTAAGCTTGGTGCAACAGACATTCAGGGGCAAACCGAGCATTGCAATTACTTTAAAGGCTTATTTCAGAATAAAGCAGACCTGCTAAGAGATGATTATGCTACAAGGTCAAGAGTATATAGAAATCTCGGTTTTTTCAGTGGTCTGGCTATGGCTCTTGTAGCCTTATAGAAGAATATCTTAAAGGTTGTGTAGAATATGGATGTAGATTTAATATTTAAAATTGCTGCAATAGGAATAATTGTGTCTGTGTTAAATCAGGTTTTAATACGCAGTGGCAGAGAGGAGCAAGCAATGATGACTACTCTTGCTGGCTTGATAGTTGTACTTCTTATGATAGTACAGCAGATAAGTGGACTGTTTAACACAATTAAAAGCCTGTTTGATTTATAAGCAATGAATATAGCAGGAATATGTATTTTAGCAGTAATAGCCTCTATTATTGCAATAGCCTTAAAGCAGAGTACTCCTCAGATTTCTTTGGTGCTGTCACTTGTAACAGGTGTAATTATATTAATAGCAATATCAGCCTATCTGCCTGTGTTTACCGATAAAATAAATCTGCTTATTTCGCAAAGTGGAGTAGACAAGGAGTATACAAGGGTGCTTTTAAAGGCTGTAGGAATTTGCTTTATATGTCAGTTTTCATCTGATATATGCAACGACTCGGGACAATCTGCATTAGCTACAAAGGTAGAGCTTGCTGGAAAAATATTAATACTGATTTCAGCCCTACCCTTAATGGAGGAAATATTAGAAATTGCAAGCTCGTTGCTTAGTGGTTGATGATGGTTTTCATTGATAAATAATACAATTGCGTAGCAGACCCTTAATTTTTACCCGTAAGGGTAAAAACATCACTTTGCAATAAGCAAAGCATCATTCGCCACAAGGCGAATTTCACATCTGCGAAGCAGATACATCATTGCAATGTCGTTAAAACGACATTGCAACTAAAGCTGGTGGTAGTATAAAAATATTGATTGGTTTAATTATTTCATTATATATTGCTTTTTCGTCTTCCTCTACTGTTTATGCAGTTGACGAAAATATTATAAATGCAGAGGACATTTACCATGAGCAGTATCAGCTTGTGGGTGCCGATGCTTTAATTAATGAGCTACCTGTTGAGGTAAGACAACAGCTTAAAAGCATTGGTATAACCTCGCCAAGCTGGCAACAGCTGAATTCGTTGTCTTTTTCTGAAGTTTTCAGTAGCGTTTTAAATACTGTTCAGGAGCAATCAATAACACCACTTAATTGTGTTATTAAAATAACAGGTGTTATATTGCTTGTAGCACTTATCAATAGTGTTAAGGACTCTATAGCCTCGTCATCTCTTACAGCTGTATTAGAGTCAGTTTCTGTGCTATCAGTAAGTATTATTTTAATCAAGCCTATCAGCAGTACAATCGAATACAGTGCAACTGTTATAAAGCTGTCAGCTGATTTTATGCTTTTATTTACCCCCATAATGGTTGCAATTATGCTTACAATAGGACAATCCATACAGGGTGCTGGCAATTATACAATGGTAATGAGTGCTGGCACAGCTGTTTCTCAAATATCAGCTAATTTGCTCTCTCCCCTGCTTAATACCTTTTTGGGAATGTCTGTTGTAGGTGGTGTATCTCAAAGAGTAAGGCTTAATGGCTTTTGTGAGCTTGTAAACAAGCTTGTTAAGTGGGTTTTAACCTTTGTAATGTCAATATTTACAACAATACTTACAATGCAAAGCATTATTTCAGCCTCTGCTGACTCTGCTGGAACAAAGGCGACACGCTTTGCAATAAACAGCTTTGTTCCGTTGGTAGGTAGTGCATTAAGCGAGGCTTATCAGACAGTTCGTTCCTGTATGGGAATGTTAAAATCAGGTGTGGGAGTATTTGCAATACTTGCAACAAATGTAATCTATCTGCCTGCTATTACATCGTGTGTACTATGGCTTATGGCTATAAATATAGCTGTTGCATTGGCAGAGATTTTTGATATGAAGCAGATAATAAGCCTGTTAAAGGGTGTGTGTGTAGTTATAAATTCGCTTATAGCAATTTTATTATGCTGTATGATTATCTTTATAATCTCATCTGCAATAATGCTTTTAGTAGGAGGTGTAGCACATTGACTGCAATAACCTCATGGGCAACTGCTATATGTGCTGTGGCTGTGCTTTGCTCATTGTATGATATGCTTGTACCAAAGGGTAGTACATCTAAAATGCTTAATTTTGTTCTTGGTATGTTCCTTATAGTTGCGATTATGATTCCTTTTGTAAATATTATAAAATCAGAGTCGTTTAACATTAAGGAGATTAAATTTATAGGCGAGGATTTTACACTTTCTGACAATAATGCCGACCTTACTCTTACATTGGGTAAAGCAACAGTAGAAAAAATAATTGCTGACTGCTTAAAGGATAATGATATTACATACAAGAAAATAGCTGTAGCTATGGATAGTTCAAACGGTGACAGCATAGATATTATAAGAGCAGATATTTATTTAGAAAGCAAATACAGAAATCAGCTTATAGATATTCAAAATGCAGTAAAGGAAAAAACAGGAATAACACCTGATGTAATTGTGGGGTGATAATATGAATGATGATAATGGTATTTTGTCAAGGCTTGATAAATTTACAAAAAATCCTGATTTTGTAAGGGTAATTGTAGTTACAGGGTTGCTTGGTATAGGCTTGATACTTTTATCGGGCTTACTCCCAGAAAAAAAGGACGAAGCTCAAGCACAGGTAAGCTCTCAGGTTGCCTATGTAAGCCTGACTCAATACGAAAACAATCTTGAACAAAGTCTTGCTGATATAATCAGCTCAATAAATGGTGCTGGAAAAACAAGAGTATTACTCACTATGGACAGCACCGTTGAACAGGTTTATGCAACAGATAAAAATATGACACAAAAGGATTCAGTTAATTCAGGTGATTCTACACAATCAAATAAGGACACCTCGGCAGATAGCACATATATTACAGTAGAGCTTGCAGATGGTACTCAGCAAACTGTACTTTTAAAGGAAATTCAACCTAAAGTAAGAGGTGTGCTTGTTGTATGCAGTGGTGGAGATAATAGTGTAGTAAAGGAAAAAATTGTAGACGCTGTAACCAAGGCTTTAGATATATCATCATCAAGGGTAAGCGTAGCAGGCTTATCACAATAAGGAGGATTTTTTTAATGAAATTAGGTAAAAAAGAATTGATTTTAACAGGGTTAGTGCTTACATTAGGTGGAGCAGTGTACCTAAACTGGCAATTTTCAAGCAATGCAGATTTGCTTGAAAGCTCAAATTTAGTAAGTGTTTCTAAGGAGCTGGGCGAGGCTGAATTTGTGAATACCTCAAGCGACAAAAGAGTGTCAGAAACCCCTACCCAAAAAGCAACAACTAAAAAAAGTGAACAAACCACAAGCACTAAAGCCACACCAGCTAAGAGCAGTGACGAATATTTTGCACAGGCTAAGCTTAACAGAGAAGAAACACAGGATAAGATTGCAGAAATGACACAGGAGATTTTAAAATCAACCGAAGAAAGCGAAACAGCCAAAACAGAAGCAGTAACACAGGCAGCACAGCTTGCCACAATTTTAGAACAGCAGACAAATGTAGAAAGCCTTATCAAGGCAAAGGGCTTTGAGGATTGTCTTGTTTTTATACAAAATGGTGAATGTAGCGTAGTTGTAAAGGATAGTGAGCTTACTGGTGAAGATACCCTGATTATAAAGGATATAGCCACAGGTCAGACAGGTGTATCAATAGATAAAATTAAAATCAGTGCTGTATAGCAAGGTACGAAAGGTAAATATATTGGATATTAGTGTAGATAAATTTGGGTTTGTAGGGGAGTTACGGATTAGCACAAACCAAAACTTGAAGTTTGGGTAAAGCCTTTTTAAAGGCTTTTGGGGTTAAGGGGTGAAACCCCTTATGGGTTTTTAGGGCGAAGCC
>JAXJTP010000135.1:0-3376 GCA_036309525.1 Acutalibacteraceae bacterium
AAATTACTGAATATTTCGCTAATACGAGGCAAGTTCGAGCGAAAAAACGGAGAAATACTGACGTATTTCGAGTATTTTTCGGGAAGAAATTGCCCGTATTAGTAGAAATAGACAGTTGTTTTGAGTTTTCAGATACGACCTTAATCACTTATAAATATTTTTGGTATTATATCATACTAAAATATTTGTATCAATATTCCTACCTAAATATTACAGCTGTATCATAAAAATTTCATATAGCTGTACTCAATGTGAAATAAATGTAAAAAATAAGCTACACAAAAGGGCTGTATTCACTGCTTAAAGTGCTTACAGCCCTTTGTGTAGGATTTATATAGGGGTAGGTTTATGGAATTAGCTTAGATTAATAAACAATGCTTTTCGGCTGAATATTCCAATTTGTGTCAAACAGCTCTGATTTAATACAGCAGTTGATAATAATTCCTTTTTATCAACAAACAGGGTTGTATAAAATATAAGACAACAAAATTTTATAATATTTAACTGTGAATTTTATTATCCAACACTTTTTATCTGAAGCCTTAATTTGTCAGAAATCATAGCTATAAATTCGCTGTTTGTTGGCTTGCCTCTGTCGTTGTGAATTGTGTAGCCGAAATAGGAGTTAAGAATATCAACATCGCCTCTATCCCAAGCAACCTCTATTGCGTGTCGGATTGCTCTTTCAACTCTCGAAGAGGTAGTTTCGTATTTTTTAGCAACAGATGGATATAATCTTTTAGTAACAGCATTAATAATCTCTGGACTTTCAACAGACATTAAAATAGAGTCTCTAAGATAATTATAGCCCTTGATATGTGCAGGCACACCTATCTGATGAAGAATCTCTGTTATTTTAATCTCCATATTAGCACCAACAGTAGGGTAGTATGGCATAGCAGATGAGCTGTTATGTGCATTACCCAATAGAGAAATAATGCTTTCGGTAATATCAGCCATATTATAAGGCTTTAATACAAAATAGGCTGCACCACTGTTCATTATTTCACGCTCCAGCACAGGGCTGTCGAAGGTAGAATAAACAAAAACTAATGGCTTTTTGGCAGAGTGCTGTCTGTTTAAGGCTCTTAATACGCCAACACCGTCCATTCTTGTCATAAACATATCCATAAGTACAACATCAGGCTCAAGAGTTTCTATTTTTTTAAGTAGCTCAACGCCGTCTTTGCTTGAATATGTTGGTAAGAAGTTTTGCTCATTAAGTACCTTTAAATCCTCTCGACTCATTTCTGCTAAATTCTCTGTAATTACAATATTGATTTTATTTTCCATAATTTCTCTCCTAACTAATATTTTTTATTGTGTTTTCTTCGGTGTCCTTATATTACCATAAACTGGTAATAATGGCAATAGTTAGCAAAGATTTTTTTGAAAAAATTTTCCTTCAATAAATTACGGCATTTTCTAGGATATTATTATTTTCTTTTACAATAATAGACATATAATTAAACACCATTTTAAAAAGAAACAGATTATTACAATCTGATTTCAGGTTTAAAATGGTGTTTGGTATAAATAATCAGGCAACAGTTTTTTCAACAGCCTTATTTATATGATTACAATCATCTATCATATTTTCTGCAAAAATACCATAGCCCTTTGTTGGCTCGTTTACAAATACGTGAGTTACTGCACCTACAAGCCTTCCGTTTTGAATTATAGGGCTACCACTCATACCCTGTACAATACCATTTGTTTTTTCGAGCAGAGCCTTATCTGTAATTTCTATTACAATATTTTTAGTTTTTGCATTTTCGTTGAAGCTTATTGACTCAATCTCAATGTCATAATACTGTGGGTTGCCACTGTCTACGGTGCAAATTATCTGTGCGTTACCTGTTTTAACCTGTTGCTTATACGCTACAGGTATAGAGCTATGCTCTACAGGAGAAGCGTTAATATAGCCAAAAACACCCGAATCACAGTTGCTTACAATATACCCCTTTTCGTCTGTACTATGATGACCGTTAAGTGTGCCAGCACAGCCTGTGCGTGCCCTTGTAACGCTGTCTATAACAGCACCTGTAACTTCACCCTGTGCCATAGGCATAAGCTCACCTGTGTCAACATCACATATTCCATGACCTAAGCCACCAAAGGCGTTGCTTTTTTCGTGGTAAAAGGTCATAGTGCCTATACCAGCTGAGCTGTCACGCACCCATATTCCTATTTTGTAGCAATCGTTGCCCGTATCAATTGGAATAATTGTTTTAGAAATCTCTTTATCATCTCTTATAATGCTAAGCTTAACAGGTTTACCCTGTGATGCGTTAATAATAACAGGCAAATCCTCGGTATAATTTACCTTGATTGAATTAATATGGGTAATTATATCACCAATCTCTATGCCACTATCTCTGGCTGGGTTATATACCTTATTATCTATGGTTATACTTTCTGTTTTCACTACCATAACACCCTCGGTAAATAGCTTTATACCAAAGGGTACACCACAAGGAACAAGCAATTCATTTTCTTTTATATTTATTTCTACATTTTTTATAGGGATAACATTACCAAGCATGAGCTTACCTTCAATTTTGTTTGCTGTACCTGTGGTATAGGTGCTAAGTGTTACTCCGTATGGCTCTATATATTCGTTTCCTGTTTTACTTATATTAAATTCAGATGGCAAATTATTATTAAGAAATGCTCCAAACCCAAACAATAAGGCACATACAGCTCCGATTATAACGGTAGAAAGCTTTATAAATTTTTCCATTGCTTCACCTCCTGTTTGTTGATGATATTAGTTTTTCTATTTTTCTAGCTTTCTTATGTGGTAATAAAAATAAATATAAATCTCTTTTCCACAAATTCAAGCAATTCATAATATCATTATTGGTAATTTTTAAAAAAATATTATGGATATTTATACAAATAAAAAATCCTCCGAATCTACATAAAAGAAACTTGGAGGAGATAGATTTTTAATAAATATTAAATTTTTCTATAATTTATTGAAAAAAATTACTAATAGAATTATAATGAAAATACAATTACTGTGTTAAAAAATAAAAACAGGTGGAGATAATTATGAAAAATAACAATCCTTATAATGCTTGGGGCACTAATAATAACAACGCAGATGAGCCTGAGCTATATACAGAAAACCAGACGCTTATCTTAAATAAAAATGATGGGAATAATCCAGACCCATTTGCAAGCAATGAAACAATGGTGTTGAATAAAAATGACAACAGCAGTGTAAATGCACCAGACCCATTTGCAGGCAATGAAACAATGGTGTTGAATAAAAATGACAACAGCAGTGTAAATGCACCAGACCCATTTGCAGGCAATGAAACAATGGTGTTGAATAAAAATGACAACAGCAGTGTAAATGCACCAGACC
>JAXJTP010000136.1:0-23850 GCA_036309525.1 Acutalibacteraceae bacterium
ATGTGAAACCCCTTACAGGTTTTAAGGACGGAGTCCTTAACTCATAGTTTTTCATAAAAATGCCGTGTACACGGCATTTTTAATAATCCCGAGAAGTTAAAGGGCTTTGCCCTTTAAAATCCCACGAGGGGTGTTACCCCTCGACCCCATAAACTTTTGAAAAAGTTTAATCAAAACTTTTAAGCTGTCTTGCCTTTGGTGTGAGTGACAGCTCACACCGATAAACCCAAATTTGTAAAATCCCAACACTAAAGGCAGACACCTGAAAAGATGTCTGCCTTATTTTTATGCTATAGCTTATTCGTTTTCGTCAAATGACTGTGTTGCAAGGAATTGTAGGTGAGCTAGCTTTTTAGCTGCCTGCATTTCTGCTCTATCGAATAGCATTTCTGCTCTTTCTGGGTTTGCACGAGATAGTGCATTGTAACGAACCTCGCCCATTAAGAAGTCACGGTAGCTCATTGTAGTAGCCTTTGAATCTATTGTTAATGGGTTCTTGCCAGCCTCTGCAAGTCTTGGATCGTAACGATAGATATGCCAGTAACCAGACTGTACAGCCTTTTTCTCTTCGCTTTGTGCTATTGTCATACCACCCTTAATACCGTGGTTAATACAAGGAGCGTAGCAGATGATAATTGAAGGACCGTTGTAGCTTTCTGCCTCTACAAATGCCTTGATACACTGATTGTAGTCAGCACCCATAGCAACCTGTGCTACATATACATTGCCGTATGTCATTGCAATAGCAGCAAGGTCTTTCTTGTTTGTAGCCTTACCAGCTGCTGCAAACTGAGCGATTGAGCCACTTGGTGTAGCCTTTGAAGCCTGACCACCTGTATTTGAGTAAACCTCTGTATCAAATACAAGAATATTAACATCCTTACCAGAAGCAAGAACATGGTCTAAGCCACCAAAGCCTATATCGTAAGCCCAGCCGTCGCCACCGAATATCCACATTGACTTCTTTGCAAGCTGGTCTTTATCTGCAAGTGTTTTCTTAGCAAGCTGTCCTACCTCACACTCACAGGTGCTGATTTCCTCAAGCTTTTCGATAAGTGCCTTTGCAGCAACCTTGTTTGCACCAGAGTTTGTAATAGTAGCCAGATAGTTCTCACAAGCCTCTTTTACATCTTCCTTCTTAACATTCTGAGCAATTTCAGAAACATAGCCTGCAAGTCTGTCACGAATAGCGTTCTGACCTAATACCATACCATAGCCAAATTCAGCATTATCCTCAAATAGTGAGTTATGCCATGCTGGGCCTCTGCCCTCTTTGTTTACTGTGTATGGTGTAGCTGGAGCTGAAGCACCCCAGATTGATGAACAGCCTGTTGCGTTTGCAATAAACATTCTGTCACCGAATAGCTGTGTAGCAAGCTTAGCGTATGGTGTTTCACCACAGCCTGCACAAGCACCTGAGAATTCTAGCAATGGCTGATTAAACTGGCTACCCTTAACAGTAGTCTCTTTAAACTTAGCAGAAACCTCTGGCTTGCTTGGTAGGCTAAAGCCATAGTTAAATACCTCTTGCTGTGGCATTTGCTCATCTATTGGCTTCATTTCAATAGCCTTGTTGCCCTTCTTACCTGGACATACCTGTGCACAAGATCCACAGCCTGTACAGTCAAGTGTTGAAACTGTAATTGCAAAGGTAAGCTCTGGCATACCTGTCATAGGTGCCTTCTTCATTGCCTCTGGAGCATTTTCAGCCTCCTCTGCTGTCATAGCAACAGGACGAATTACAGCATGAGGACATACATAAGAACAGAAGTTACACTGAATACAGTTTTCTGGATTCCATGATGGTACGTCAACAGCAATACCTCTCTTTTCGTATGCTGATGAGCCCTGTGGAGCTGTACCGTCGATATGCTTTGTAAATGCAGATACAGGTAAATCGTTACCCTTATAAGCGTTTACTGGGTGTAGAATTGTATTTACATACTCTACAACCTCTTCTCTACCATTTGTAGATACTACCTTAGCAAGCTCACCCTCTGCATTTGCCCAGCTTTCTGGTACATCAACCTTAACAAAATCAGTTGTACCACGCTCAATAGCAGCATGGTTCATATCTACAATAGCCTGACCCTTTTTGCTGTAGGACTTTGTTGCTGCGTCCTTCATATATTTAACAGCATCTTCCTTAGGGATAATGTTAGCTATTGTAAAGAATGCAGACTGAAGAATTGTATTTATTCTTCCACCTAAGCCGATTTCCTTACCGATTTTGATACCGTCTATTGTATAGAAGTTAATCTTCTTTTGAGCAATAATTCTCTTCATCTTATTTGGTAGACGCTCCTCAAGCTCTTCTCCACTCCATGGGCAGTTAAGCAAGAAGCTACCACCTTCCTTAAGGTCATCTACCATATCATATTTAGTTACATATGATGGGTTATGACAAGCTACAAAATCAGCCTTGCTGATATAATATGTAGACTTAATAGGCTTATCACCAAAACGTAGGTGAGATACTGTTAGACCACCTGACTTTTTAGAGTCGTAAGCAAAGTAGCCCTGTGCGTACATCTCTGTCTGGTCACCGATAATCTTGATAGAGTTCTTGTTAGCACCAACTGTACCGTCTGCACCTAAGCCCCAGAATTTACATGAGCTTGTGCCAGCAGGTGTTGTATCAGGATTTTCTGTAACCTCAAGTGAAAGGTTTGTAACATCGTCAACAATGCCGATAGTAAATCTTCTCTTTGGCTCTGCCTTTTCCATATTGCGATATACTGCAATTACGTCACCAGGAGTTGTATCCTTTGATGACAAGCCATATCTACCTGAATATACATTAACCTTACCTGACAAATCAGAGCCATTAATAGCAGCAAGCACATCAAGATATAGTGGCTCACCTATTGAACCAGGCTCCTTTGTTCTGTCAAGTACAGAAATATTTTTAACTGTTTCTGGTAGCTCATTCAAGAAGTAATCAGCAACAAATGGTCTGTATAGTCTTACCTTTAACAAGCCTACCTTTTCGCCCTTAGCTGTTAAATAGTCGATAACCTCTTCAGCACAATCATTGATTGAGCCCATAGCGATAATTACATTTTCAGCATCAGGAGCACCATAGTAATTGAATGGCTTATAGTCTGTGCCAAGCTTTTCGTTTACCTTATTCATATACTCTACAACGATTTCTGGTACTGCGTCGTAGTATACGTTACAAGCCTCTCTTGCCTGGAAGAAGATGTCGTCATTCTGAGCTGTACCTCTTGTTACAGGGTGCTCTGGGTTAAGGCTTCTTCTTCTGTATGCGTCAACTGCGTCCCAGTCAAGCATATCTGCAAGGTCTTCATAATCCCATGCAGCAATCTTTTGAATCTCGTGTGATGTTCTGAAGCCGTCAAAGAAGTGCATAAATGGTACTCTGCCCTTAATAGCTGCAAGGTGAGCAACTGCTGACAAATCCATACACTCCTGTGGACTTGTTGAGCAAAGCATTGCATAGCCTGTCTGACGACAAGCGTAAATATCTGAATGGTCACCAAAAATTGACAATGCGTGTGATGTCAATGCACGAGCTGAAACGTGAATAACGCTTGGCAATAATTCACCAGCCATTTTATACATATTAGGAATCATCAATAGTAATCCCTGTGAAGCAGTGAATGTTGTTGTAAGTGCACCGGCTGATAGTGAACCGTGTACTGCACCTGCTGCACCACCCTCTGACTGCATTTCTGTTACCTGTACCTCTCTGCCAAACAAATTCTTTCTGCCGGCAGTAGCATACTTATCTACCTCATCAGCCATTACTGATGAAGGTGTAATAGGATATATGGCAGCAACATCTGTAAACGCATACGCTACATGAGCAGCTGCACTGTTACCGTCCATGGTTTTCATTTTTCTTGCCATAGAAAAGTCCTCCTTAAATAAATATATTTATACCCAAAAGCATAGAACATATATACTTTCTTTACAAGTGTATTTTAACTTGTACTGTTTACAATTTTAGCATTTTTACACCAAAGTGTAAAGGGAATTGAGCATAAAATTATTAACTTATTTGTAAAAAATGTGTGTCATTGTTATTTTTATCAAAATTTTTATTTGACAATTATTATTTTTTCTAATACACTATTGATATGTAAATAAAAATTTTTACGTATAACGCTATTATATAATCAAGGAGAAAAAGCTAGTATGGCAGAAGATTTTACGGAAAAAGTATTTTCTAAAAAAAACACAGGCATATTCAGCAGATTGTTCAAGCACGACGAGGTTGAATCGCCAACAGAGGCTGAAGACGAGGTTATGAGTATGCTAAACCTTTGTTGCAAGCGTGGCTTAATTGACGACAACTGCAAAATTATGATTGAAAATATTTTCAGCTTTGATGATACTTCAGCAAGTGAAATTATGACTCACCGAAAGGATTTAGTAGCCTGTGCAGATACTGAGCAACTTCCCTCGGTAGTGAATAAAATTATTGAAAGTGGTTATTCAAGAATTCCTGTATATCGCAACGACGCTGATAACATAATTGGTATTCTATATGCTAAGGATTTACTTAAATTTATATTTGAAGAAATTCCACAGGATTTCAAGCTTACAGACATAACACGAGAGCCTTTTTATGTACCTAGCTCTAAAAAATGCAGTGAGCTTTTTGCTGAAATGATAGCAGAGAAAACTCAGATTGCTATAATGGTAGACGAATATGGTGGTACTGACGGTATTGTATCTATGGAAGACCTTATTGAGGCTATTATGGGAAATATACAGGACGAGTTTGACCACGAAGAAAAAGAGGTACACCGTATTACAGAAAGAATATACGCAGTTGATGGTTCATCTAGTCTTTATGAGGTTAATCAGCTACTTGGCTCAAGCCTGCCAGAGGATGAGTTTGATACAATCGCTGGCTTTATTCTTGATAAGCTGGGAACAATCCCTAGTGAAAATGAAAGACCTGTTGTAAAATATAACGGAGTTAAATTCACAGTAGCAGAGCTTGAAAAAAGGCGAATTGTAAAGGTATTAGTTGAATTACTTAACGATTTTGAATAAAAATTAACGGAGGTATAAAAATGAGCGACAGAGGACAAAGAGCGTACGATTACTTTATGCAGGGCTATAACTGCTGTCAGGCTGTTGTGCTTGCATACAGCGATTTAACAGGCTTAGATAACAAAACAGCCTCACTGATAGCCTCGGGCTTTGGTGGTGGAATTGGCAGAACAAGAAGTGTGTGTGGTACAGTTTCGGGTATGGTTATGGTTGCAAATATACTTAATGGCTACAGCGATCCAAAGGATACCGACGGTAAAAAAGAAACCTATGAGATGATACAATATTTACTTAACAAGTTTAAGGAACAAAATGGTTCAATTATATGTGCTGAGCTTTTAGGCTTAAAGCCATTAGAAAACACAGGTGCAACACCAAGCCCACGCACAGATGAATACTACAAAAAACGCCCTTGCCCACTACTTTGCAAGGACGCAACTGAAATTTTAGAGGAATATTTAGAAGCTACAAAATAAGACAACCTATTCCAAACAGCCTGAAGCATATAGAAACGTGTTTCAAGCTGTTTTATTTTTTTATACTATTATCCAGCCCGTACCTGAAAACTCAAAACAAACATCTATTTCTACTAATACGTGCAATTTCTTCTTGTGATACAACCCATTGCGTAGTAATTGATTGTGTAAATACTTGAAGCACTCTGTTTTTTCGCTTGAACCTGCTTTATATCAGCTAAAGCATTCGGTCATTTTTCTATTTTCAGATACTCCTTAATTCAAGATAGAACAAATTATATCCTTGTCTTTCAGCACAAGAAAGCCTTTACCATACATTGCTTCTTCATTTTATTCAAATAGCAAATAATTTAATCAGGTATTATTTATATTAACTCTATCAAAAAGTGGACAAGGATTTGAAATCAGATTTTCTTCTAAACGAATATATTGACCCACAGAAAGGCTGTCACCTTACGTGAACACAGTATGAAGTTTGGTGAAAAATAATTCTAAACTATTTACATAAACCTATAAAAATCCCCCCTTACAGATTTCTCTGCAAGGGGGGATTTTAACAGGGTTAAAAATTATAAGCTTAATTAAATAATACTTATGGCATTGTTGGTGTAACTGTACCAGGTGTTATAGCGTCTTCCATAACTACCCATATTGAACCTGTGTAGCCAGGCATATCAGCTGTTTGCTCACCTGCACCACTGTTTACGATCCAGTTATACTCGCCTTCGCCCTGACAATAGAAGTTTGCTGTATACCAACCATCCTTGTCAAAGTCTGTCATTTTCTGACCAGGCCAGTTGCCTAGTGGGTTGTAATCCTTATCACCTGTCTGAACAGATGTCTGCCATACATATAGATATGGATCCCATTCTACGCCTTCAGCCATTTTTACATTAACTGTTGTTGTAACAACCTTTGGAGTTACATCGTCTTCCATAACAACCCACTGGTTGCCACTGTAACCAACCATATCAGCTGTCTGCTTACCGTTGTGGTTTACAATCCAGTTGTATGTACCTGATGTAGCAAATGTAGCCTCAAACCAGCCATCACCATCTGCATCTGTCATTGTTATTCCTGGCCAAGCAGCTACTGCCTCTGCACCCTCTTCCCAAACATATAGGTTAGGAGTGTCTGTTGAGCCCTCTGGCATCTTAACATAAACTGTAGACTCTAAAGCGTCTAGCTTATACTGGTAAACAACCTTTGTGTTACCAACTGCAACTGTACCCTCTGCATTTTCAGGAAGTGCAGTTTCGTCTAGTACATAGAACTGAATATTTGCTGGCTCTGTCTTATATGTTTCACCAGCCTTATACTGTGTTACTGTGTCTTTCATTAGCTTGTTGCCAGCTTCGTCTACATAAGAAACTGTAACTGAACCAACAGCCTTCTGATCTGTATAGCCTAGAAGATATTTCTGGATAAGAACTGCGTCTGTAAGATCTACATCACCGTTCATACTTACATCTGCCTTTGTCTGCTGGTCGTCTGTTAGAGTGTATAGACCAAGAAGATGCTTCTGAATTAGTACTGCCTCTAGTAGTGAAACCTCGCCGTCACCGTCAAAGTCCTTAAACTGTACATTATTCTGCTCGTAGTAGTACTCAACTACTGTATCTGTGCTTGCAAATGTACCTTCTGTATTATTAGTAGAACCTACATAGTTATAATATAGGTCATAGCTGTTGCTTGGAGCTGTGTAGTAGTATTCGCCTACATTACCAGCAATAGTAATTGTTGACATTGTTTCGCCTGTTGTCTTATCAATGTGACGAACCTCAACCTTACTCTTCTCTGATGTAACACCAGAAGCCTCGTAGCTAGCCTTATCAACAAGGATTAGAGCTTCACCAGCAGGAACTGTAATTTCTCTGCCACTGAATTCGTCTAGCTTAGCAATACCAGCCATCTGACCATTTACTACTGATACCCAGTTGTCAGGTAGTGTAGCGTCAAGTGTTACTGTCTGAGCCTCTTTATTAGCGTTGAATAGGAATACAACGTTTTCCCAATCGAAATCCTGATTAGCGTATACCATCTGGATAAGACCTGTTGATACATCGTAAGAAGTTGTTATACCATCAAGTACAACAGGAGTTCTTACAGGATCGAAGTAGTTTCTGAATTCGATCATACCCTTGTAGTAAGAAACAAGGTCACCATACTCTAGTGTTCTCTGCCAATCTAGCATATTCAGATCAGGAGGTGACTGATAGCTGTTGTGGTCGCCAAGCTTTGTTCTTGCAAACTCTTCACCAGCTAGGATAAATGCCATACCCTGTGATGAGAATGTAATAGCTGAGCTTAGCTTATTCATCTTGATATACTCATCATATCTGTTTGTATATTCACCACCAAGTGAAGCTACAAGTCTGTCATAAAGTGTTGCGTTATCGTGACAAGAAGCATAAGTAACTGTCTGCTCTGGTGTTGTAGCCTTCCAGTTACCACCTCTTTGTGTATTAGCTAGCAAGCCATAAGAAATAGCCTTAGCACCTGTGAACTCACCCTGAATGTAGCCTTTGCCTTCTGCATCAAATACGCTACCCTTTATACCGTCACGAATCTGGTCGTTAAAGTGACCTACTCTTTCGCTCATATACTTAGCGTTAGCCTGTGAAGAAGGCACTGCACCCTCATCAAAGGTTGATGACATTGACCAGCCCTCACCATACATAATGATGTCTGGGTCAACCTTATCCAAAGCCTCACGGATTGCGTTCATAGTTTCAACATCGTGTAAGCCCATAAGGTCAAAACGGAAACCGTCGATATGATACTCTGTTGCCCAATAAACAACTGAATCGATCATATACTGTCTGTACATCTCACGCTCTGAAGCTGTATCGTTACCACAGCCTGAACCACTTGAGAAGCTTCCGTCTGGATTCATTCTATAATAATAATCAGGAACTGTTTTCTGGAATACAGAATTAGTTGAATATGTGTGGTTGTAAACAACGTCCATAATTACACCGATTCCGTTATCGTGCAAGCCTTTGATCATCTGCTTAGCTTCGTTAATTCTTACATTACCATCATATGGGTTTGTAGAATAGCTACCCTCTGGAACATTGTAGTTCTTAGGGTCGTAGCCCCAGTTAAACTGAGTATCAGCACCAGCCTCATTTACTGAACCATAATCATAGAATGGGTTAAGCTGTACATAGTTAACACCTAAATCCTTGATATAATCAACACCAGTAGAAACCTTGCCCTCACCGTTTAGTGTTGTACCTGTTTCTGTAAATGCCATAAACTTACCACGATACTCTTCCTTTGCACCAGAAGCCTTATCATAAGTAAAGTCCTTTACGTGAAGCTCCCAGATAGAAGCATCTGTCTGGTTAGGAACTCTTTTAAATTTATTGTCGCTGTCCCAGCCCTCAGGGTCTGTACTGTCAAGGTCAACAACCATCGCTCTGTCGCCGTTTACACCAGCTGCTCTAGCGTATGGATCAGCTGTTTCTTCTGTGTACTTACCGTTTGTTACACTGTATGTGTAGTAAACGTTCTTTAAATCCTGCTCTACTGTAAATGACCAAACAGCCTTGTCGCCCTTTGTCATTTCGTAAGAATCTATCTTAGCTGCACCCTCTTCAGTATCGCTACCTGTTGCATATAGGTTAAGAACAACCTTTGAAGCTGATGGTGACCATACCTTAAAAGTAGTCTTTTCTGGTGTATAGTTTGCACCTAAATCGTCGCCATAGTATGCTTCTTCGTCATACTTAGCTGCCTGTACTTCGTATGGGTTAGCTGTGTCATCAGCAGCAGAAACTGCAACTGTTGCTGTACTACCCACTAATGCTAATGTAAGCATAGCAGCTATTATTTTATTAAGTTTCACTTTTAGTCCCCCTTGTGAATTATTTTATATAATCTCTGCGTTGCAGAATGATTAACCTGTTTTATTTTTTCTTCTTTTTCTTATAAATCACAACACCTGCTATTGTAGCAGTTGCAGCTACTACTGCAGCCACACCAGCTATTATACCTGCTGTGCGAAGTGATTTACCAGAAGCTGTTGGCTCCTTTGTAGCTACAAGAGCTGTTGTTTCTTCTGTTGCTGGCTCCTCTGCTACCTTTACTGTGTTTTTGATTAATGAATCCTTAAATTCTGTATCAGCCTGAATATTTGCAGACTCAAAGCTTGCCTTATCAACTAAAATCATTGCTGATGTTTTTGGTACAATAACACTTGTACCATTTACTTCTTCAAGCTTTTCAACACCTGCTTTGTCGCCGTTAGCAATTACTACCCAGCTTTCAGGAAGGTTTTCACCCTCAAACTGAATTTCAACATCATTTTCAGTATCAGAATTCAATATACATATAACCTTGTCCCACTGATTTTCAGTGTTGATTTTATTTTCCAGCATAAATGCTACTGCACGTGTTCCTGCATTATTATAGATAGTCATATTATCTATAGTAGTATTTGTGCTGTCGGTAAATGGAGAGTAAGCCTTTCTTATATCTATAAGCCCCTTATAGTAGGCTGTTAAATCTCCGAATTTAACAAGATTCTTCCAGTCAATCTGGTTAAGTGTTGGTGAAGAAACATAGCTATTATGGTCACCATCTTTTGAACGGGCCATTTCTTCACCTGCAAGCATAAACGCTAAGCCCTGGGATGTAAATATAGCAGTAGCTCCCAGCTTATTCATCTGTACAAGCTGATCGTCACGCTTTCTGTAAAGAGATACATCACTAACACCGTGCATTGAAGCAACCAGCTTATCATAGAAAGTCATATTATCATGACAAGCTGCGTAGGTTACGGTGTCAGCTGGTGTTTTAGCCCAATCATTAGTTGCAGCCTTTATGCCTTTTTCAACCTTCATTGCACCACCGGCACCCTGTATAAAGCCTTTGCCGATTGCCTCAAAGTTGTTACCCTTTAAAGCATCTCTTATACCGTCGTTAAATGCTGCTACACCATTAAGCATTTCTACATTGCTTTGTGTGGCTAAATCAACACCCTCTACACTGCCTAAATCCCAAGCCTCACCATATATGATAATTCTTTCATCTATTGTGTTAAGCTTTTCTCTGATTTTATTCATAGTGCCTACATCGTGCAGACCCATAAGGTCAAATCTGAAGCCATCAAGATGATATTCACTAGCCCAGTAGTAAACTGAATCAACCATAAACTTGCTGTACATAGCTGTTTCAGAAGCTGTATCATTACCACAGCCAGAATAATCAGTAAAGTTACCGTTCTCATCAAATCTATAATAATAGTTTGGAACAGTCAAATTAAAGAAGCTGTCGTCACCTGTGTAGGTATGGTTATATACAACATCCATTATTACACCGATTCCTGCATTGTGTAATGCCTGAATCATCTGCTTGGTTTCGTTAATTCTTACATTACCGTCATAAGGATTTGTAGAATAGCTACCCTCTGGAACATTGTAGTTCTTAGGGTCGTAACCCCAGTTGTAATCATCCTCGTTGGATTTTGTTTCATCTATTGAGCCAAAATCATAGAATGGATTTATCTGAACGTGTGTTACACCAAGCTTTTTTAAATAATCAATACCTGTTGGTGTTACATCAAAGCCCTCAAGAGTAGTTCCTGTTTCTGTAAAGGCTAAAAACTTGCCTCTGTGTTGCTCGCTTATTCCACTTTCAGGCTGATTCGAGAAATCTCTTACATGAACCTCCCAAACAATAGCATCGGTTTGTTCATCAGGAAGCACTCTTTTGTCATCGTCCCATTTTTCTGGATTTGTTGATGACAAATCTACTACCATACCTCTGTTACCGTTAACACCTACAGCCTTTGCGTAAATATCAACAACCTCGTTTGTAACACCATTATTTGTTACAGCGTATGTGTAGTAGGTATCTTTAAGGTCACCCTCTACTGTAATGCTCCACACACCATTTGTGCTATCGTAATTCATCTGAGATGAATCAAGAGCTTTTGCACCCTCTTCATCATCACTGCCAGTTGCATAAAGATTAAGCTTAACCTCGCTTGCAGTTGGTGACCATACCTTAAAGGTTGTGCTTTGTGGTGTGTACACTGCACCAAGGTCATCTCCACTATACGCAAGCTTATCAAGCTCTTTAGCAGTTGCTTTGATATTTTCTTCTGCCGATGCATTGATCGGACAAAAAACTGTTGAAAAAGTAAACATTGCAGTTAATGCTCCTACCAATAAATTCTTTAGCATAAAGTAGCCTCCTTTAATATGAGAACTACATATTAATGCATATATATCTTGCGTTAATTTTATCATATTTATGAATTATTTACAATTAATTTAAGAAAAAGTCTTATGAGTACTAGCATAGAAAATAAAACTCTCTTATTGTGAACTTTGCACAAAGGCATAAGCTTTTTTTGTTATTATGTAATTAAATTATACTTTTATTGGTAAAAATAAAACCATTTTCTTACTGATGTTTCAAGAAAAATAAAAAAATTAAAATTTTTTCCAAAACATTGCAACAATTCAGTTAAAGCCATACACTTATATTATGTAAACCGGTTTAATCCTAATTGCGTTTTATGTGCAAATATACATAAACGCATATATGTACATAAAACACAATCAATATAAATATGTAGGAGGTAGTAACAATATGGACGAGGATTTTAAATCGCTGATTAAGTCAGCTAAAAAGGGTGATCGTCACAGCTTTGCAGTGCTCTATTCACGGATTTACAAAGAGCTTTACAGATATGCTATGTTCACATTAAGAAACCAGGAGGATGCAGAGGACTGTGTTAGCGAGGCTGTAATTGATGCTTACCGTACAATAGGCAATTTAAAAAATGAAGAATGCTTTAAGGCTTGGTTCTTTAAAATACTTTCAGCTAAGTGCAAAAGAAAAATTAAGGAATATTATAAAGAGCCTATGCAAACTGAATTTTCATATGACAATTTCAATGATATTGACATCGGTATAGATCTTAAAACTGCCTTCTTCACACTTTCAGCAGAAGACAGAATGATAATCTCTCTGACACTGTTTGGTGGATATAATTCAAAGGAAATTGCAAAAATCATAAAAATGAATAGCAACACTGTACGTTCTCGCTATTCAAGAGCATTAGAAAAATTAAAGGCTATGCTTGCAGTAGAGCATACATAAAAGCATAAATCAGGAGGTTTACTTATGAATAATAACAACGATATATTAAACGAGCTACAGAGGAATGGTGACTTTCTTATACCATCTAAGCTTGACCCTACAGCAATAGAAAAATCACTTTCTGGCGTTAAAAGAAAAAGCTACAGAAATCTAAAAAAAACCTGCATTTCGCTTGCCCTTGTTTGTCTTACTGTTGCAGGTATGAATGCTTCTATCGCAAACAAATACACCTTACCTATAAAAACATCTAAAACCAATGTTAAATCTTACAAAGATATTTATAACATTGTTAACTCAGTAAAAAAGGCAAATGAGGAGACATTTTTTGACAAGCTTTCAGAGAAACTTTTTTACAGCATTGAAGATAGAATATACAACAATTTTTATACAATTACTACTAATAGTATGGACGCATTAGGTGCCGTTAAAGAATCTGTTACAGAAGATACAATATCAACCCCAGAATATTCCGAAACTAACACACAGGTTAAGGGCGTTGACGAAGCTGATATAGTAAAAACTGACGGTAAATATATATACTCTGTATATGATAAAAAAATATCTATCGCACAGGCAAACAACGGTACCCCTTTAAATATTTCCTCAATACAAACTGAATCTGAGATTTCAGATATTTATATACATGGAAATAAGCTTGTAGTATTTTCCTGTGCTTACTCTAAGGTACAAAACAACGAACAGGGCAATACAAACAGCATTATGTCCGATGTTGCAGTTGACTATTATAGATATTCACCTTCAAATCTTGAAACACAGGTAAAAATCTATGATCTGTCAAACATCAATAGCCCTGTACTTCTTTCTGAGCTTTCACAGTCAGGTGATTATTTATCATCAAGAAAAATAGACAATGTAGTATATATTACATCAACCTACAGCGTTAGTAATTTTGATAATATAAAGAAAAGCGAACCAGAAACCTACTGTCCTGTATACGGTACAGATGATAACACTAGCTGTGTTCCTGCAGAGAATATTTTTGTTGCCGAAGCTATAGAAAGCATTAAATATGTTGTAGTATCATCAATAGATTTGAATAATCCAAACGATTTCAGCGATATATGCTCTGTAATGGGTTCAGGAACTGAGCTTTACTCTTCAATGAACAATATTTATGTTTCTGCAAACGGTTATTCATACGATGATTATGATACTACACAGATTCTAAGATTTTCTCTGAATGGTACAGACATAGCAGAAAATGGTTCACTAAAGGTTGACGGAAGGCTGTTGAACCAATTCTCTATGGACGAGCATAACGGATTTTTCAGAATAGTTACTGATGACGCTGATTCGGGTACAGCACTTTATGTATTTGATAACGAGCTTAACCTTGCTGGAAAAACTGAAAATGTAGCAAGAGATGAAAATGTTAAATCTGTACGCTTTGATGGTAATATTGCATACTTTGTAACCTTCAGACAGACTGATCCTCTTTTCACAGTTGACCTTTCAGACCCTTATTCACCAAAAATTTTATCAGAGCTTAAAATCCCTGGCTTTTCTGAATATCTTCACCCATTCGGCGACGGTCTGTTGCTAGGCTTTGGCAGAGAGGCTGACCCTTATACAGGTAGAAGTGAAGGCTTAAAGCTTACTATGTTTAATACCTCTGATAAAACAAACGTTACAGAATTAGCAACTATGATTTTCACAGATGAGAAATCACGCTCAATAGCTGAAACTGATCACAAGGCAATTTTTGTTGATGTAGAAAGAGGACTTATAGGTATCCCTTATCATACAAGGAGCTATACTGACGATTCATCTGCAAACATAAAAAATCTAAGCCATTATACTGTTTTCAAATATGACAAAGAGAAAAATTGCTTTACAGTATGTAAGGATATTATATTAAACGACGAAAGCAATAATTATTATAGCTATGAATCTCAAACACGTAACGAATATACACGAGGACTATATATCGGTGATTACTTCTACATTGTATCACCTGATAAGATTTACTCCTTAGATTATAACACCTTTGAGTTCAAATTAGAGCTTTACACTAACACAAATACTCTACCAAGCACAGAGCCTGTAACAGAGCCATGTACAGAGCCAATTACTGAGCCAGCCACCGAACCAATTACAGAACCAACCACAGAACCAATCACAGAACTAAGTACAGAGCCAAAAACAGATCCAGCTACTACACCAACAGCTACTACACCAACAGCTACTGTACCAATGCAATAACTAAATAAATTCAGGGCAGTTGCAAATTTGCAACTGCCCTGTTTGTTACTATTTTAAATCAGAATTCAAGGTTACTATAACGCTTACAACCTGCTTTTCGTTTGAGTCTGTAATCTTAAAATTAAATCTGTCATAAGTAAACTCATAGCCAACCTCTGGCACAGCAGATAGCTGTTCGATAATCCAGCCATTCAGCGTTATTGCACTACCCTCAAGGCTTACCTTTAAAGCACGCTCAACCTTATTCAGCTCTGCACTACAATTAATTTTATACTTAGACTCATCAAGCTTTTCAATTTCTGACCTTGTATTTTCAAATTCTCCAATAATTTCCTCTATCAGGTCATTAATAGAAACAATACCGTCTGTACCACCAAACTCGTCTACTACAATAGAGAAGTAGCAATTATTTTTCTTCATCTCACGAAAAAGCTCGTTTGCCTTCAGGTAAGCAGATACAAAGTAAGGCTTTTCTATTGCCCTTTGCAAAGCATTTTCCTTTGTTTTCTCCTCTAAACGCAAGAATTTACGTGAATCAAGAACTCCTACAATATGATCAACGGTTTCTCCACAAATAGGATAGAAAATATGAGTATCAGCTTTTATCGTTTCCATCCACTGCTCAATGCTGTCTTCCATCCATAGCATAACAATTTCAGTACGGTGTGTCATAATCTCGCTTATGTAAATATCATTAAACTCAAAAATATTCTGAATGATATTATTTTCATCCTCTTCGATTACGCCCTTTTCTGTACCAACATCAGCCAGCATACGAATATCCTCTTCGCTTACCTCGCTGTCCTCTGCGTTAGGATCAATACCCATCAGACGCAACACACCATTTGTAGAGGCTGTAAGCAACCATACTAAAGGTAAGAAGAATTTTGAAATAAAGCTTACTGGTCCAGCTAAAGAAAGTGCTATTGATTCAGTTTTTCTCATAGCAACACGCTTTGGAACAAGCTCGCCAAATACAAGCGTAATAAATGAAAGTAAAATTGTAATAACAATTACCGAAATAGTATCAAGAGTTTCTTTTGGTACAGAAACCCCTAAATTTAATAGCCCTGTAACAATAAGCTCTGAAAAATTATCTGCTGCAAAGGCACTTCCTAAAAAGCCTGAAAGTGTAATCGCAACCTGAATTGTAGCCAAAAATCTTGCTGGCTGACTTGTAAGCCTTTGTAGCTTTAACGCCTTTTTATTTCCGTTAGAAGCCATTTTTGCAAGCTTATTTTCGTTCATAGATAATACAGCAATTTCAGCACAGGCAAAAACTGCATTAAGTGCTATAAGTACAAGCTGTAAAATAATTTGTCCTACCAATTTTTTATCCCCTTATAAAATGTTAAATTAAATTGCTTATAAATATAATCTGCTTTAATTTTAACTCATTATTTTTTTCAGAAATAAATAAATCAAACGGAAATCAAATAGATATACAAATTTATCTACATATAAATTATTATCTAAATTTCCACTATCATCAGTATCCATAAACACACTCCATTATAAATTTGCTTTTTATTCTATCACATAGAAATTATAGTGTCAATAAATATTGCTTAAGTGCCTTAAAGATAGCAGGCTTTACTATTTAAAGCTAACATTTACATTTATTTTAGTCTTTTCAACTAGGTCGTATCTGAAAACTCAAAACAACTGTCTATTTCTACTAATACGGGCAATTTCTTCCCGAAAAATACTCGAAACACGTCAGTATTTCTCCGTTTTTTCGCTCGAACTTGCCTCGTATTAGCGAAATATTCAGTAATTTTTCTATTTTCAGATACTCCCTAGAGCTTATTTATAAAATAAAAAGCACTGTCTGTTTTGTTTTCGGAGTTGAAAATCCTGAAAACACGTCAGTATTTCTGTAGTTTTCGCCTTGAAATAACTTGCTTTGGAATAAAAATCCAGCACTTTTTCATTTTTTCAAACAAGCTCAAAAACAGGCAACAGCTTATTTGCTGTTGCCTGTTTAATTTATGTATATTGTTTTTTAATAAAATAAACTTATTATTACCATATTTTGTCAAATGAATAATAGCCCTCATCATCAAGGGATACGATATACTGATCATTTACAATAGAAATAACCTTATTATAATCAATATCAAACTTTTCATAATCAATAACGATTTTCTGTGCCTCGTTACTTTCTGATGAGAATTTTAAACAGGTATTATCATTTATATAGTAAATATTAGGTGATACACCTGTATTGTGAATAAATTTACCCTCTGCTTTAAAGCTGTGGTCTGTGCTTTTACCTGTTTTAATGTCGCAAACCTGTAAACGATTCTTTGAATTAGTAAGTGCAACGGTTTCTGTAATAACATCAACTGGCTTACTAGCACCTACCTCATTAATTTTTTTAACAATTCTAGCATTATAATCAAAGCCATAGAAGCTATAATTATAGCTATCCTCTGTTTCTGAATTATTTACAGCAAATACTGCACCCTTGTCTGTAACACCAAAAGCACCTACAGGTGTTTCAGAAAGCAGAATATTACTATCACTATCACAGTTATAGGCCTCTAGCATACCATCGTTTGCTTTGTGAATAAAGCAATTGTTATATTGATAAAAAGGTGCACCACTTGTAGAAGAAAATTCTGATTTCAAGCCTGTTTCGGAGTTTATACATTTAAGAATATTCTGTTCATCATAGTAATATACAGAATTTCTATAAACACCCACAATGTTAATTTCATCTCTTACTATCAGCTTTTTACGTTTTTTACCATCAAGCTCACATTGATATAGTGTTTTTGCCTGACCCTTCTTTGTTGTTATAAAGTAGATTTTATCATCACCAACTGCAAAGTTGCTTTGCACTGTTCCATTAGCCTGACTTGTGTGTGCTACAACTACACTTTTTTCATCAATACTTTTTTTATAATTCACACCATTAGCATCTACTATATAGTATGTGTTATTATATTCAATTACGCCATCTGTTGTAGCCTTACCATTAGCAATACCAGCTGTCAATGCAATCTCTGTTTCTCCACAGCCTGCAAGCGATAGCATAAATATAGCACTACACAAAAAGCCTGATATTATACCTTTGATTTTTCTTACTTTCATCTTGTCCACCTCAATTTCAATTATCGCAAACTCCCTAACAAGATTTTACAATATATTTTAATATATTGCAATAATTTATGAACAAATTATTGCGAATAGTCAAATAAATACCGTTTGCTTATATTTGCTTATTGTGATATTATAGATATACTACATTAAAGAGGAGTACAGCTGTGGGAGTATATAGAATTGCAGATATTAATATAAAATACGAAACTAAAAGCAATTATTTAATTCAAAGACTAAAACCATATATGGTTGCTGACGAAAAATACGACTGCGAAATAACTGTTTCGGAAGATGATTTAATAAACGAAAGAGCTCTTGCAGAGGAAAGTAATACCAGCCTGCTTGAAAGCACAGCCCTGCTAAGACATATCTGTAATATTGTTTTAAAAGGCTTTAATGGTATGTTTCTGCATTGTGCTGTGTTAAAATATAATGGTAAGGCATATATATTCACAGCACCAAGTGGCACAGGCAAAACCACCCATATAAGACTATGGCTTAAGCACCTTGGTGACAAGGTGGAGGTTATCAACGGAGATAAGCCTATTCTCAGAAAAAAAGATAACGAAGTAATAGCCTATGGCACACCATGGAACGGCAAGGAAAATTACGGAAATAATATAAGTGCACCACTTGGTGGAATTTTCTTGCTACACAGAGCAGAGGAAAACTCTGTAACAAAGGCAACTGCTAAGGAGTCGCTTTCGTTTTTACTTTCTCAGACTATAAAGCCTGATAATAAACCAGATATGATAAAGCTATTTGATTTATTGGAGCATATAATAAAAAATATTCCTATATATGATCTCAACTGCAATATGGAAAAGCAGGCAATGGAAACAGCCTTGTCTGTTATAAAATGATTAAAATAATTGTACAAAAATCCCCATATACAGGGTTTGCACTGTATATGGGGATAATTTTATCTATGTAGCTGTATTTTGTTTAATTCAAATTATAATCAGCCTTTTATTGGGAATTCCTTTACAAAGCCTAATAGCCACTTTTGAATATAAACTGCATCAAGCAAAGTTACCTCGTTATCCTCGTCTACATCTGCTCTTAGCTTAGCGTCTGCATCAAGTGAATATAGTCCAAGTAAATACTTCTGAATATAAACAACATCAAGTAATTCTGTAGCACCATTGCTGTCTACATCACCATAGCAAATATCCTGCTTTAATGAGTACTCACTCCAGCTACCATCGTGCATATATGCCTCTTTATCGCTGTCGTATTCCTTTTCTGTAGCCTTTGCCTTATAAATTGTGTTATTGCCTTGGAATGTAAGGTTATAGGTTTGACGCTTGTTGCCTGTTGTTTCTGACTCGCCATTTGAGAAGATTATATTGCTTAGCTCACCCTTATAGCTAAAGCTGAATATATTGTCTTCAACAGCTGTCATTTTTGTACCAGGCCAATCGGCTGTTACTGCACCACTCCATGAGTAGAAGTAAACATTAGTCCACTTTGTTTCTGAGTTATCATAATAAATTGTAGTTACCTTACAAGCATCAATATCCTTAATTGCCTTTTCAAGTATTGAAATAACCTTAGCATTTGTGGTTGCACCGTTTATATCTGTTTTTGCCTTATTTGCAATGCCTGTCATTTCTGTGATTACATCAGCTGGATATTCTCCCCTATAATCAGCAATTACTGACTCAAGAGTTTTTATAGCCTCTGCCTTAGCACCTGCAAGGTCTAAGAAACCAGCATTTAAAAAGCTGATTCTACCCTTTATGAATTTCTCAAGATATTCAAACTGTGCGTCCTGTGTTGTACCTGAGCCAGGTACAAGTAGAGTTTCTCTTAAATCCCAGCGTGTGTAGTTCATTACCGATGATGACTCAAGTAGCTTGTCATAATCGTAAATGCTCTTTAATCTATCTGTACCCTTAGCTTTGCCCATTGCAATATCCAGAGCAGGAACAAATTCCTCTCTCCAGATTTTTTCAACCACTGCCATAAAGTCATCATACTGACATAGCTGTGAGAATACTGTACGTGTACTTGAGTAGCGATAAGAATTTTTTATAAACCACTTATCATTAGATGTCATTTTAACTCCATCTTTTTCATTTGTAAGGTTACCTAAGGATACATCAAAATCCCAGCAAGGGCTTGCGTGCACCTTACCGTCACCAGTAAGGTCAGAATCCTTGTAGAAATAACAGCTTGTAATACCACCATCAATATTTACTGAAAGCTCCTGTAGCAGATACATAATCGCAGCTGATCTAAGATCAAGATAATCTGTATAATGCTTACCCTTTGAGTTATAGCCTGTTGATGAATACAATGCATTTTCAAGGTCCTGCATAAAATCTGCTATATAATTAATCTGTTCAACAGAGCAGAATTCAGGAGCCTTCATATTAACCATTTGTCCACCCTTTGTGGTAAATGAGCTTGGCTCATCTATACCAACAACAAACTCCATCAGGTAGCCACCAGTAATATCACTTGGATTATAAGGTATTCTAAAGCCGTTTCTGTTATTTAAGCTATATTTTTTGCTACCATAAAGCTCTTCAAGGTCAACCTCCTCTGCACCAGTTGCCTTTGCAACAGCGTCTTCGGTGTTGCCCTCAAGGTCGGTAATATCTACAAGGTCACCATCACCAGCCTCTACCTTTTGTGTTAGCTGATATGTACCCTGATATTCGCCATTAGCATACAAATCAATAAATCGTGATTCAGGTGAAAATTCAAGCCCTGTTTCGTGTGCAAGGTCGTACATAAGAACATTTCTTATCATAGAATGCTCCTGTGCATTTGCAAGCAAGCACCAGCTTTTGTTTTTATCCATTCCTAGCAATGCAGTCTTTTTATCCAGCTTGATATTATAAGGCTTTTTAGGTAATTTCCATGTTGAGTTACCTCTGCCTTTAATAGAGCTTAGCTTATTGTCGTAGGAAACTGAGCCGTCATAATCAATAGCAACAAGATTACCCTTTTCTTTATGCTCCTTATCGTTGTTAACGTTATTCATAGTGCCACTTTCTGTTGTTAAGAAAATAGAGCCTATACCATTAGCCTTTTGTACACATAATGAATAATTTTTACCGTCTGCTGTTACTGTATATGTTTGATTATTTTTAAACATATTATAGCTGTTGCCACTTACAATAGTAGTGCCATTGATTTTAACACTGCCGAAGTTATGGTAAACAGTAAGATTGGACAAATCTGCTGATGAAGGTAAAAACCAGTAATATACACCACTTTTTTCATACCATTTAATAGCGTCAATATTGTTTGTTGTTTCAGCAGTACTACCCTCTGCCCACAAAGCCTTTGCTGTGCTTGACGTAACATAGGCAGGTGGTGTTGCAGAGCTTAAAGCACCTGCTGTAAATGGAATACCCACTAAAATAACAATTACAGCAAGCAAAACTGCTACTAATTTTGAAGCTAATTTTTTAATACTTCTCATTTTTTCATCTCCTCGTTTTTTATTAGGATTTTCACAGTTTGATTATATCATAAAGTACATAGCTCTTTCTATTAGCATAAAACTTAAAAATTTTTTAGGCTATTTATATGTTTTGCATAACAGCAAACGGTTTATAGACTAAAACCTTACAATTACACAGCTTAAATTCAAAGTCTGATAAATCATTTTATATTCCGACTATGTTTTTATTCACTATAAGATAGGTTGTTAACAGAATTTTTTTATGTATTTTTATTAAAAAAGTTGTTAATTCATAATAAATATGTTATTATATATACACTGCAATTTATTTGCTATTCTTTATTCAGATTTTTATTTTATCGGTGGTGACTCTAAATGGCAAATTTGTTTGCAAAAGCAGCTGTTGGCTCTGATATAGGAATAAGCAGAAGCAACAATGAAGACAATTATTATCTTAACGGTAAATTTGCCATATATGAAAGCGACGAACAGACTGCAACAGCCTTTCAATCACCTGTAACAGAGGGTGTATTTGCTGTATTTGACGGAATGGGTGGACAAAGCCGAGGAGAATTTGCTTCTCTTACTGCTGCTCAAACACTTGATTTATATAAGGCTGACATAGCCCGAGGTAATACTCATAAGGTATTTGAATACATAAGCGATGCAAACAAACAAATTTGCGACGAGATGAAAAAGCACAACGAGCGAATTGGTAGCACTGTTGCAATATTGACTATATCTGACGGTGTTGCACAGGCTTATAATCTTGGTGATAGCAGTATATACCATCTATCAAACAAAAAAATCACAAAGCTTACACGTGACCATACTGTGGCTGATCAGCTTTACAGAATGCACGCCCTTACAGAAGAAGAGGCAAAAAGAGATGTACGCAAGCACAGCCTTACAAAGCATTTAGGTATGTTTGCAGAGGAAACCGACCTGAGACCCTACGCAAGTGGAAATATAAGAGTATCAAACGGGGATATATTTCTGCTATGCACAGACGGAATTACAAACTCAGTAGGCGAAAAAGATATAAAAAAGCTACTGCATATGTTTGACGGCAGATGTAAGAAAACCGTAAACGCTTTAATAGAAATGGCTATTGAAAATGGCAGTGACGATAATTTAACTGCTATGGTGGTGCGAATAGTAAACAGCACAAACAGTAGCACTATAAAACGAAAATTAAGCAAGCACCCTCGTTTTTATCCGTTTTTGCTCGGTGTTGGAATTTCTGCTATAATTTTCGTAACTATTATCACAATAATACTTTCTTATTTCACATAGAAATCTTCCTCCGATATATCACTACATAGTGTTTAATATAAAGCACTATGTAGTGATATATTCTTTGTTGTATAAATTCCAGCTACAAAGCTTTACTATTATATATACAGAATAGAAAAAGTGCTGTTTTTCCTCTGATACAAACGATTTCAAGGTGTAAAAGCAAGAGAAATCACCTGTATCAGCAAGAGCTGACAGCACTTTTTGTCTTATAGATATGATAAATATAAATTTTAAAGTATTGAGCTGATATTTATAGTTGCAGTAAGTGCATGACCTAAAAGAAGAATTATAGCAACAATTGCAACAAACATAGAAACCTTATCTGCTGTTTTATTGGCGTAAAATAAATCTAAGTACACACCCTTTTTCAGTGGGAAGAATAGCTTAACTGGTTTTTTATTAAATACATCAAGTAAAATATGCGACATAAAGCCAACAGCAAACGGAAATAGAATTGGTTTGCAAAACAAGCCTACAGAAACACTAAATAAAGCTAAGGCTAACAAGGAATGTGTAAAGCCTCTATGGTCTTGCTTTGAGCCTATAAAGCACAACGCAATAAATAAGATAAGCCCCATTATCAGAATTTTGGTATTACAGCCCTTTACATAATCTATCATTCCACCATCTGCAATAAGGTCAATAACAAGTGATATAGGTACTATACCCGACGCAATCAATTTAGCATATAAATTATTACTGCTACGCTTTTTTGAATTTACATCAATATCACTTATACTACCTCCGAGTGCACCACCAACAATGGCAGGCAAACACTCCTGAATATTATCAGGCGAGGTAATAGCAAGTGCTGAGGCTATACCTACAAAAATATGAGTTTTACCCATCATAATACATCTCTCCTTTCTGTGTGGTATAGAACAAATTTGGGTTTATCGGTGTGAGCTAACGCTCACACTACGATAGAGAAAAACGTAAAGTTTGGGTCCAGCCTTTTTAAAGGCTGGCAGGTCAAGGACAGAGTCCTTGCAGGTTTTAAGGACGGAGTCCTTAACTTATAGTTTTTCCTAAAAATGCCGTGTACACGGCATTTTTAATAATCACGAGAAGTTAAAGGGCTTCGCCCTTTAAAATCCCACAAGGGCTTTCAGCCCTTGACCCGATAAACTTTTGAAAAAGTTTAATCAAAACTTTTAAGCTGTCTTTCCTCTGGTG
>JAXJTP010000137.1:0-7914 GCA_036309525.1 Acutalibacteraceae bacterium
ATTAATTTTAACTTTTCTTCTTTTGTTCTTCTTGTTGCCATATTTAAAAATCCTCCTTTTAATGAGAATTATATCCCATTAAAAAGAGGATGGGTAGGCGTGCTTGGGTTGACGCTTACTTTATACAATTATACAACTGCTATATAAGAACTGACAATAGTTATATCAAAGTAAGCGTCAACTCAAGCACGCATAAAAGCCTCAGCACATTACTTCTGCTGAGGACTTTTCGCTTTACAATATTCAGGTAAGTGCTTTAGCCAAGAAAGATAAGTGCTTACATCCTTGCCATACTGTATTTGTGTAAATACATATGTCAGATACTTTTCAGGTATGAGGTCATGAGCTATAGCTGTCTGAATAATGCTATATATAGGTTGCTCCGTTAACGATATTAGAGAAAACCCGTTTTTCAGCTATAACAAACAGCTTAGAAAAACTTGATATAAAGAGTTTTCAGAAGCTAAAGTAAGCATCATTCCAAGCACAGTTTGAATCTGTTATAAGCACTCATACTGGAAGGGGCAGAACGTTTCCTTTTATATACACAACTGTATACACCTTCACATAAACAGTGAGGGTGTATATTTTTAGTTGAATAAAAATTTTGTTGCAAATCATTATAACAGAGAATCAGAAAAAATTTTAACAGGCTGATTTTTGAAAGTAATTATCAGCAGAAAATCGAGAGAAAAATTCAAACATTCTATTGTCATTAAGTATTCCTCTGGATTTTGAAGTTTTCAGTAATGCAAATCAGCTTATACGACAACGCCTTCACTTATCATGATATTTCATAGGTTGCAACCTACATATTTCGTCCCCGTGTAAAATTGGGTAGGTGTAAAACACGTTGGTTATGTGTATGCAGTTGATAATGTTTCGTTCCCGTGTAAAATTGGGTAGATCTAAAACTGAATATAGAGGTATAACATGGAGTAATAAGTTTCGTCCCCGTGTAAATTTGGGTAGGTCTAAAACGAGCTTGTGTCTGACATTAAAAGTAACAAGTTTCGTCCCCGTGTAAATTTGGGTAGGTCTAAAACACACCAACAGAAAGAGAATATCTTCTTAAGTTTCGTCCCCGTGTAAATTTGGGTAGGTCTAAAACCTGATGTATTGTGGGGTTTAATATGAAAACGTTTCGTCCCCGTGTAAATTTGGGTAGGTCTAAAACCTCAAAATCTTAATTATCACAGTAAAGGCTGTGAATATGTGCAACAGCTAGCTTGATTTAATGTAATTATACCAGAATAATTGCACATATTCAACAGCTTTTTTAGTCTGTATGGTAAAGCTATATGTGTTAAAAAGCTGAATTTAAAACAGTCCAAACCGCTTAAATAAACTACTTAATCAAACAGCTTCGGCTATTCACACCTCTACAATAGCTACGCTACATTCGCCCATGTGGTATTCTGTGTCATTATAAATAGCCATATTTATAGTATGTGGTGAAACACCAAGTGCAGTGTCGTATTGGTTTTTATAGTGTCCTAAGGCTGTAAGTATTTTTGATGTTTGCTCTACACCTTCATATTCACCAAACAGATTATAAATTACAGTTTTGCTTGCAAAGCCTACATTGCCACCAAGCCACAATGTGTAGTCATCTTTATGCTTTGGTACACTGAAGTGTGACACAAAATTCTGATAATACGACTCTGCAAATTGCTTTATTGCCTCTGTTATTTCCTCTGCTGTTATATTGCAAAGCTCCGAGTTAATAGTAAGTGGCAGTACAATTTCAGTTTCGGGAGCAATACATTCGTTAAAAACATATTGCTTTCTATATTCTTCGTCTGTTCGCAGGTCGCACTTCTGGCATAGAATAAGATTATCGGTTTTTATAGGCTCGCTGTCGCCAATAATTATGCCTGCCATAATGTCATTTACAGCGTTTTTTCTGTCTTTGGCTGGTTTATCGTTCTTCCTGCCTGCTGTGTAATAGGTGGTATACTCAAGCTCGTTACCTTCGTATTTAAGAAACGCTTTTGGTCGAGGCTTTGATTTTGGGTGGTTTTCCCTGTACTCCAGCTCTCTTTCTGTTTTATTTTTTATTGTACCCTTTAATCTTTCATATTTTTTTTGCTTATTTTCGGCATAACAGCCCATAAGTATTGTACGCAGGCAACCCTTCATAGAGCTTCCTGGAACATAAGGATTTCCGTAAGCGTCTTTCATAAAGGTTTTAATATTGCTTTTTTTACTTATTTCCGAACCACTGCAATCCAGTGTGTAGTCAACAAGGCTGTCGATGTCACTTTGGCTTATGCCATTATATTCTAACCATTTAGCAAGAGTAATATTATTATCGTTACACATATAATTGTAATAGCTTGTAAAAAGGTTGTTTTCTGCAATAAGCTGAAGTAGCTTTTCTAAATTAAGTATTTTAGCCTGCTTATCTGAGGTAAGAATATACTCCTTTTTGCCTATACTTTTGCCAGAGCCAATATGCACCGGTGCGTGTGTTTTTAAAACGATTTTATAATTCTTTTGATTTTTAATCATAATCACACCCCCAGCCACATTGGCTTTGCATATTTGTATACAGGGTGATTTCCATTTCGTGCTACATTGTAAATATCACCACTGAATTTTTTTGTAAAGCAAGAGCCTGCGTCAAATACAAATAAATCTTTTTTGCGTTCAAAGGTGTTACTGTAGGTATATGAGCTGATAAAGCCACTGCGTTTTATAAGTGAATATTCTGCATTTTTCATTGCTACAGACATTTCACCTGCCGTAGGTAAAGCAACCGACAAAAGCATATATTTGCTACTGTCTGCTGATAATCTGCCTATAAAGCTTTCTGGTAGCTCTTGTGATTCCAAAGCAAATTTACCAAGACCAGCAGTTTTTTTGCCACCTATTCCCACATAAGAAAGTCCTTTGAAATACTTACGAAACCATTCAAGATTATCTTCATTATCAAAGCCAACTATAACATACAACCCACAATCCTTGTTAAAGGTATATACGCCCACTCCATATGGGGTTGACTCTTCTGTACGAGATACCTCTACCGATGTTTTAAGATAAAAGCTACCCAGTCTTTTGATTTTTTCAAGCTCGGTTGCTGTATCAAGCTCAGATGTAAAGTATTTGTCAAAGTTATCAACAGAAATATATTTAAGCTTTTTCTGTCTTTTCTTTTCCTCTGAGCTTCCTGTGTTTTTATCTTCTTTACGTTCAATATAGCAACAAGGCTTTGGTATAAAAAGTGTGTTTTCCACAAATGGAAAAGCATCTGAAATACTTAGACTACCATTTGAAAACAGACTGTGCATTTTATCAAGCTCTGCTTCAGAATTTTTTACAGCCTCGATACATAAAGCCGAAAATAAGCTGTCAGCATGAAATTTATTTTCACCGTCGCTTAAATCGGTGTTGCCAAAATGAACACCTGTATTAAAAGCTAACTTATATGCTATGTAGTTCATAATTCAACACCCTTTAAGTGTTCAGCACATTTTGCAATTACAGACTTGTCAATTTCGCCAAACAACACCTCTAGCTCAAGGTTGCTGAACTTTACTTTTCCGTAGCCTCTTGAACCGTTGCCACCGATATAGTCGTACTGCAACAGCTTTAACCCCTTTGCAAGAGTTTCTATATCCTTTTCAATTTCATCTGTATTATCAACTATTACATCATAAATTATATTCAGTGGAAATACAGCACCTCTTACAACACGCTCTATCTGGCGTGGATTTGCAACACCTGTGGCACGGTTGATAGTGTTTTCAAACTTAATCTCGGTTGTACTTATTGCACCACTGTTTATAATATCTTCTCTGTTATCTAATAGTAAATCTGAAAAAATAAGTCTGCTAGGTAAAGCTTTTTCGGTTTCTTTCTCATTTTCATTTTTATTTTCTTTTGCTTTTTTATCTTTTTCTTTAGATTTTGGTGATGAGCCAAAAAGTCTTTTAATAACAGGATCATCATTTTTATGCTCAGTAAAAATATTCTTATTTAATTCTCTTGCAAGTAATGTTCTTAGCTTACCCTTTAAGCTACTGCCAGGTATAATGGGTAATCTTGTGCGTGAATCTCTTACAACAGGAGAATCTACGCCACCTATTGCAGAAAATTCAAGCGTACCACCAATGTGCATACCTGTAACTACCTCTATTTTTCCTTTTATCTGAATTTTTGAATACATAATTTTCCCCTCCGTTTTTATATTATTTATCTGTACCATTACCTTCAAATTTTCTGAAGGCTACAAGTGCCTCCATATATTTTGAAAATAGTATATATCTTTCTTTATCGCCGTCAATCCAATCAATATGTCTGATTAAATTTGATTTTACAACAAACGCCATAACCTTTTCTTCTCTACCTGAATCGTATACCATTCTTACCTTAAGGTACTGTAGCTTAGCCTTTACATTATCACTTAGACTACTTTGATTTTCTATTATTACCATATTGTAAATTTCAGAATTAAGAGAAAGCATGTTTCGTATCTGAGATGTTGTAAGCAATTTATCGCTTTGTGAATTAAGGTATCTGATAACACTTTGTGCGTAATCAACATAGTTGTCGCTGGTTAATTCCTGATAATCCAGTGTCTTATTATTGTTATTATTGTTATTATTGTTATTATTGTTCTGGTTATTATATTGATTATTATTTCTGTTATTATTGTTCTGGTTATTATGTTGATTATATTGATTATTATGGTTTCTGTTATTATTGTTGTTCTGGTTGTTATATTGATTATTATGGTTTCTGTTATTATTGTTATTATTGTTATTATTGTTGTTCTGGTTGTTATATTGATTATTATTTCTGTTATTTCTTCCAGAAGTATTGTAATTATTAATACTATCATTCTCCTTCAGTATTTCTTACCAGATAAGCATATATGTTAATTGCAGTAACAAGCTCTTTTCTGTCTTTATCTGTCTGTATCCAGCTGTAAAGCTTTTGTGAAAACTGGCTGTACTTTTGCATTGCCTCTTTATCATCTTTGTTATTTGGCTCCATTCTCGAGAGCAGATAAGCATATCTAGCTATATTAATTTTGTCATCACAATTTCTTATATAAAACAGCAGATTGTATAAGAAGTTAAGACCACGCTCTTTACTGTCTCTAAAAAAGCCTTTAAGCACGTCAAGCTTTTCGTTAAGCACACTATTTTCAAAATCTGTCCACGAATATGTATTTTCATCAGAAAATACAGTAACAGCATTTTTATTTTTTCCGTTACTAGCTGCATAGCTCTTTGAGCTATCCTCAAGTACTTCAACCTCTTTTGCAGACATACTTATAGGGAACGAGTCGTTATATATACCTATACCAGCAGAAATTGATAATGTATCCTCTGTAAATTTTTTAAACTCATTCTTCAAATCAATAGCAAAGCCTACTACATCGTTCCACGCACCAATAACAAAAACATCATCGCCACCTGAATATACAATTACAGCATTCCGCTCCTGATTAAGCTCATTAAGGGCATACTTACCATTAGCAAGAATGTAGTTGATGTGCTTTTTAAAGAATAACGAAAGCTGACGTGAAAGCGTAGCTGTTCTTGAAAGAGTAACATATGTTTTATCAACACCATCTCTTTCAAAGCCGTGCACAAAGGCATGGCCTAAATTATCAACATCGGCTCTTAAAACAGCAATTCTGTCAATACCCTCTGCTGCTTTTGCAAGCTTTTCGGTTTCATCCTCTGAATGATAAGCACCAACCCATAGCTTTGTAGCAACCTTTTTGTCAATGAACATCTTGTTTTTTCCGTAGCTTCTTACATAGCCTGCGTCATTTTGCATACGCTGTTTTAAAGAGCTTTCTGATTCGGTAACAAGATAGCAATTAAATGGCAGTTTCAGGGCTTTTCTGCCTTTATCACGAACAATAGAGAAAAAGTCTGTATCCATAATATCTAAAGACATTGATTGAAGATTATTGCAGAAGCTACAATATCCATCATTGTTAACCTTTTCTAAAGACTTGCAAACCTTACATTCTCTTAATCCGTCTGTATTGTCATATTGATTAAGCTCGGTAATATCATCTATTGAATAACGCATAAGCTTTTTACGGCTTATAGTTCTGCTCATATTAGAGAATATTTCTGCATAACTTCCGTCAGGCTCGTTTCTGAAATCTGACGCACAGCATTCACTGTAGCCACCTGCTACGTATAGCTTTGTTCTGAAGTTTTTAAGCAACCAGCTGTTAACCTCTTTTTCAAAACTATCTATTTCTGTTTTTGTGTGCTGAGTATTTGCAAGCAAAATGTAGCAATGGCCACCACCAGAGTAAATTATATTAGCTCTGGATAATTCAAGCCTTGTTAAAAGCTCGTCAATTATGGTTTCCATAAATATTTCAAGATAGAAAGACCTTGCTCGCAGTGTTTTTAATGCACCCTCTGTATTTATTGTATATATAAAGCTTTGAATACCCGAAATATCTATTGAGTACATAAGAAAAGCCTTTTGCGAATAAAAGCTTTCTGCATTTTCGAATAGGGCTTCACGATAGTTACATATGTTCTTATCTTCAAGATAATCATATATACAGCTACTTAATGCCGAGGTAAGCTTTAAATGGTCGAACAATGATATATCTGTTGTTTCTGTTTCGGAGCTTGAAGATGGTAGATAGGTCAGCAGGTTCTCGGTTGTTTCCAGCAGAGAATCGATATACTCTTCAGTAGGATTTTCAAAATCAACAACCTTTAATGTATCAATTAGCTGTGACTTTACCAAAGAATAAAATTTGCTGTCAAAATTAACCCTTTTATCAGCTGGATAATTAATACCAGCTTTATTTAATACGTCAGGAGCATAATATTTTTTTCCGTTATTGTTATTAAGCAGATTAAAAACACTTTCCAGTGGACTATTACCTGCAATGTCTGGCTCGCTGGAAGCAGATATACATCTATCACTTGCTGAAGCTATATTATCGGCAATATAGGTAATGTAGGCTATGGAGCTATCATCAACAACCGACCCTGAAAGTGGGGTGTAATGATGATATTTTACAGCGTTGAGTATCTCGTCATTTTGCATATTAACTTCATTCTTAAGAAAATCATATCCACTATCACAATGGTTTTTGTTATTGCCTTTGCTATAAAGAGCCTTACCGATATCGTGCAATAACGAGCCTAATATAATTTTAATTTTTCTGTCATTCAACAGTGTCATCCTCCTTCGTTTTTATTAAATTAACTGCACCCATTCCCAGCGAGGCTTTCATACCAACACCAAGATATGAGCCAACCTGAAAAAGCGTTTCTGCAAAGCTTTTCATAATAGCAGGCCCTTTAACCTGTATGATTATATAGCCCACAAAGCCTGTTATTCTTCTACCCTCGACATGGTGAAGAACAGTTTTGAGGTTATATGCAATTATTTTACTGTTTTCTTCAAGAGCCTGTAAGGTTTCTTCATCATCAAATGATATATCGCTTGATATTAACTGTGCTTTTCTCATAAGACTCTGATAAATCAAATGCAAATCAGGGTAGGTTACAAGCTCTCCTCTGCTTTTAAAAGCAGTAGGTGTTGCAAACTCCAGCTTAATGGTATTTGAAGAGCTACCTTTAACAGAGCCACTGAATAATTTACTTGCACTTTCGGTATACAGAATCTTTTTATCAATTCTGACAACTGCATTATTTTTATGTGTTAAGGTAAATTCAGTAAAGCTACCATCAAGCAATACATTTATAATATTCTGGTATGCCTCTTTACCAACAGTTGCTATTGTCCAGCACCAGCCGTCTGCTTCTTTTTTCAGGTTAATACTAAAAGGGTTAAGCCCTCCACTGTGCAAAAACTCTGCATATTCGGGGCTGATAACAGACATCATTACACCGTGCAGTAAAGAGCTTATATGATATGTTATTTCGATATCATCAGATGATATATATA
>JAXJTP010000138.1:0-2097 GCA_036309525.1 Acutalibacteraceae bacterium
ATACAGCATACCCTCAAAGCATTTTGTGCCTCGATCAAGAGTGGTTGCTAATATGTTCATTCTATTTTGCTGCATCTTTAACTTTTTACAGATTATACCTAAATGAGCTGCAAAGGTAATGCTTTTTTCTTCAATTTATCAAAGCATACTCGCACAATTTTCAAGACGTAAATTACCTGATAATGGGTTATATACAGAGTATATAAAAAAGTTTATGTGAGTTCTGATTCTAATTCTTGATACAATGCAACTGGCCCTAAATGCCATGTCTTTGTACTTTCAATCTTAAGTTTTTTGTACAAATTAGAAGCATAGACCTTTTTAATGGCATCAACAATGCTCAATCCCTTATACTCAACAAGCATGCTTGCCAACCAACTTACCTTTGAAGGTAATAGTAAGTGTAGATTGCCTTGGTTAATTTCGCCTATCATAATGTGACCTCCTTAGCTTCGATGAATTTTAAGGCCTTTAAAGCCTTGTCTGTATGAAATAGATATTGATCTACTAATTTGTATGCTCTTAATTCAGAGATAAGATTCTGCTTATCGATAATACCTCCTTCATAGAGTGCAAAAGCGGCATATACTTTATCATTGGCAACCGGACCATATACAATATCAAAATCGTGATTGAAATCTTTGTTAGTGCGGTTATCCATCACAAAATCAACCCATTCTTCAGTGGGTGATTCAAAAAGCAAAGATTTAAGACCCTCAATCATATTCTCGTCAAATTCATACACGTTGACGTAACCAGTGTGAATGTTTGTATTCAATTTCCGTTTAACCCAATCTTCAGCTTGTTTAAAAGATGTTGTTGTATAAAACCCTGAACCATAATCCAAAGATCTGCTTGGGATACGAATCTCTGGATTATCAACAATTTCTATACTTCCGTGATAAAGAATCATATGCTTATTTTTTTCTATCGTTTATAAATTCCTCAATATCCGCAACAAGCCATTGTCTACTTTGAGTGTGGAGAACATCAAAATAATCTTTCAAATAATCAAAAACACCATACTCTGAGAATATCGAGATAACTTCATCCTCGTTTATACCTTTTTCATTCATGTATTGTTCAATACAGAACGAAATGAAATATGTTATATCTTTCAGATTCTTATCCATAAGCTATACTGTTTTCTTGTTGTCAAACAAAAGTTCTCTTACACTAACTGACAATATTTCAGATATTTTATAAAGCAATTCCAAGGATGGCTGTTGCCTATTACAACAATAGGCATTTATTGTGCTAAAACTCATTCCCAACTCATTTGCCAATTTTGTTTGGGACATATCTTTTTCCACTAAAACAGTCTTAATTCTATTAAGTTTCATACACGACAATTTGACTTCCAATGCAAAGATAGTAATTAATTCTCTAAATATAGCAGATTCTCGCATATTTATATTGTTTTATCAGTATTATACACTTAATAATCAGAATTAGGAGTAACACTTCCAAAGCAGGCTAATGGAATACCGAAATATTGCAAATAAATCGGTATAAATCATCGTAAATCTCACCTATAAGCTTCGCCATACACTATAAATTACGTGTATAACAACCTAATTATAGGCACATTACATATATTTTTGATATTCATTGTAAGAACAATATTTGTAATACCGGAATATTGCAAATAATTCGGTATTGTTACCATGTAAAATGCTTCCTTATTTCTATGACTCATATAACAAGAAGAAAAGATTCATCTAATTAGATCGAAAAGCACGCTGAAACCTTCGGAAATCCTTTGATTTTAGAGCGATTTCCGAAGGTTTCAAACTGTTTTTATCAACTCATGGGTGTCATATAGCAACAAATGGACATAGCTATCTGATCGAACTATTTCTAATCTCCAATGTAATATCCATATAACTTCGCTTACCTTCGATGTAGTCGGCATAGAGCATTTCGGCATCCCTACCTTTCAGGATACGGCACTTGCCACACGCCTCGCAATCGTGCAGGCATTTCCAGGCATCGAGCACATAGGCTTGACGCTCTTCTTTAGTGGAGTTATCTATCTTCGGAGGTTGCATAGTTTCTTCTTATTAAATGATAGCCACCTTAATCACTCCATCCAGC
>JAXJTP010000139.1:0-33971 GCA_036309525.1 Acutalibacteraceae bacterium
ACCCACGCTTGCCAAGGAGAACCATTTATGTTTAACTTAATGTTGTTAGAGTTTGAAATACAGCTAAATTTGTAATAGTTCGTTACATTTCCATCACTTCCGCCACCGTGCATGTTCATAAGGTTAAAGCTAAATACGCCATCTCTACAAGTATGCAAGAAACCCCTAAAACCTGGACGTTTAGTGCCATCATCATCACCAAAATAGTTAAACCAACCAGAGAAGTTCCTACAGTTGTATAAGGCTGGTTGAGAACTCTTACTGAAGCGTGAGAGGGACTTTAGGTGGAAGTTACTACAGTTATTCATAACAATACCGTTAAAGTAAGGCGAGTTTGAATCAAATCCCTCTAGATATGTGTTAACATTATGACCATGAAAGTCAGAGTTAGCTGCAAAATGTACTATATTTCCGTTTACGTTTATATCATTATAAACTAGAGCATTTCTTAGAGCATAGCTACCGTTAGTGATTAATACTGGGACATTCTTTGTCGGAACGATGTTACCACCATAATAATATGTAAGCGGACTGTGGAATATGCCATTAACAGGATAGTCAAGCCTTGCAATAGGGAAGTTACTATATCCACTCTGAATGTTTCCATATTCTACTCTGTACTGACTTAAGTTTCTACCTGCCAGATTAATGTAAGCTAACTGTGCATTTCTGTCTTCTGGTATTATTTTACCAAAGCCATAAGCTAAATAGTTGAGGTTCTTGCCGTTTAGGAACATACCTAAAACTTGTTTATTATTTACATAAAACATAATATGTTAGTCTCCTCTTACTACCCTGTTATAGCATATACAGTATTAGGGTCTTTGTGGCTCAAAGCATTATACTGAGACAATGTTAAACTTACAACATTTAGTTGTGGTACGGCACACTCCGTTTTCCATCCAGACGTATCACTTAACGTAACTTTACCGACAGTTGACGACAGAGTTGGTTTATTAGACAAGTCATTAAACTTACCGCTAGTTGCCACGGGTTTTAAGTTAGGTTTATTCTTGATATAGCTGTCACTAGCTGTGTTATTCTGTGCCCAGTCAGCTTGAACGTTAACTTCTGCTCCTTTCTCTATTCCTTTAAGTTTATTAAATGATTCAGGAGTCATTAGACCAGTATCTGTTTCTGAACTGTTACCAATAATGTTTAACAACTCAGTTCTAGTAGAAGAAGACGCTACTCTGTGCCATACTGTTCCGTCGTGAATAACCGTATCGTTTTCACTGAATGTTATATTTCCAGAACCCAAGTTCTGAGTTCCAGCAACTGAACAGATATAGAAGTCACCCTTAGTTCCAGTACTATTTGAAAGTCTAGGACTGTTAGTTGATGCATTCCATAATCCTTTGAATACTAACGATTCAGTTGGAAGACGGTTAACTGGAATAAGTCCGTTTTCATCAAGAGGACATACACCAGTGGCAGAAGAAGTTGTCTGGGCTCCAATCTGGTTCTTGTTTACATAAGTTGCTATTGCATCATTTATTTTAAGGTATGTTGTCTTTATTTCATTTTCTTCATCATCGCATATAGCTTTATAAACTACGTCGATATATACTTGTTCTGTATTGTCGTATAGTTTATACGTGCCATCATCAACGAGGACATTTATTGAGTTTGTCAGTTTACCATTAATGTTTCCTTCTACTGTCAAATTATTGTGAATAAGAGCATCATTATCTACTTCAAGTCCTGGAACTTTGGCTATTTCTGGAAACTGCAATGATTTAGGGTTTAATAGTCCTCTAACATCTAAACCATAGTCATTAACGTGCTTCTCATCACCTAATATTACAACCCTTGTGCGGTACTGTGGTACGTATCCATATTCAACTTCAATATCATCAAATGAAGTAACTGTCGGCATTTGTACTGGAACTTCAATAAAGTCATTGTTAATGTCGAGCGTATAGTACATTTTCTTGATGTTGCCCTGGTCAGATATACCGAAGTAAATATGTCCGTCAGTTCCCATATTTATGTCTGTAAGATATAGACCTTTCTGGCTGTAGTTTATTAAAGTTGACTGAAGCGCTGTCTTGTTATTTATAACAGTAATGGAAATAACAGAGTTTTCTTCCTCATCTACGAAATAAAACTTTCCAGTACCGTCAAACTTTGGAAGCTTAATAATTCCTTTAGCGCCTGTTTCAATGTCAATGTTTATATAGAAGCTGTCATTACGTTTATAAACACCTGCATCAATATCGTTAGTCTGTGTATGAGCAGCAGCTACACTTTCTGCATTTACTGTAGTCGAATTAACATTACCTGAAGTTATATTGTCTGCTGTTATGTCATCTGATTCTAATGTTTTAGTTTTAATAGAGCTAGAAGTAATGTCAACACCGTTTATGTTACCAATTACCGCATTGTTAATGCTAGCAGAATCAGCAGTAAAACTACCAAGACTAATTCCGTCATTTAGTTTTAATCTCTCTGTTACTTTGAGTTTCTTTGTTTCAACTTCTTCTGCAGTTGTTTTGTTTAATACTGTATCTCCTGTAACATTCAAACTAGGAAATGTTCTGTTTTCTACTTCTAAATCAGTTACAGATAATTTATCAGCTGAGATATTCTTAGCTTTAACATCGCCGGCAATCGCTACATTTCCGTCTAAGTTACTAATAGTAGCTTTAGTAGCCTTTAGTGATTCAGTATTTACATCTCTTGCTTCAACAGAAGTCGCATTAATGTTATCTGATTTAAGCTGGCTTAGAGACGCAATATCAGATTCTAAAGTACTTGTGTAAACATTTTCTGCATTTACGTTTTCTGTGTTTACTGATCCATTGAGTGAGCTTACTTCATCTTCTAGCTTCTCAATTCTCTTAATCAATTTGTTTGTCACTGGGTCTCTCAAAGACTTACAATTTTCCATTCCTGAGTTTAATGTCATTATATATTCCTTATGCTATATCTTCTAATTACACGCCAATAAAACTGTCCTTTACTAGGCGCATATATCCATCTCTTAACTACTGATTTCGGTACGCTCGGGAACCTATAAGCTTTGGATGGATTAGAAACAAAATATACATCTAAATCCAAAGTATTAGGGTCATAATCCCAGCTGTCAATACAAGTACTTTCTACATCTTCTGGTTTTATAAGATCATTTTCTTTAGTAGAAAGATTATATGGCAATTGCTCATTTAGTGTATTATCATCTTTCCATCTTACAGAAAGCGGCGTTTTTATAGAAATCTTCTTACCTAAATCTAAAGCATCTGTAGCCTCTTTGAAGCCTTTATTACCTGTTGGCGATACATACTCAAATTTAACTTCTTCTTGCTTATTAACTTTAGGCGCAGATTTATTGATCTTCATATCCCATTTAGGCAGCTTATTGAAGCCATTGTCATATTCAAATGTGCTCCTAAAATTCTTAAACGCCTTAAAGCCTTTCATCTTAATCTCCTTAATAAAGCTGTCTGAGCAATACCATTAATACCGCTCATCATTCCATTATCAAGCATACCTAAGAATAAAGCCTTACGAATTAGTTCATCATTATCTACTACTCTATGCATCAGCATTTTAGTTCTAAGGTCAGAAGCAGCATCCTCTTTTACTGGGCCCTGTTCTTGCTTAAGAAACTTCTGATAATCATCAAATGACATACCACCGAATTTATTATTCTCCATATTAATTATCCTCCATACACATTAGATATTCTTACTGGACTATAACCGTCTTTACGTAGCGTCTTATAGAAAGTCTCTTCTGCTTCTGGTATCATTTTAGAAATAATATACTCATTGCTTAGTCCTACCATAGACATAAGTAAAGCACTTAGTTTATATTCAATTAGTGAGAAAAACGCATTAGTCGGATAACTCAATACTGTGTCTGGAACAAAGCTAGCTAAGTAATAGCTCTGAGTATATGCATTGTAATAAATTACGCCTTTTCCAGTACTGTCATTAGTACAAGCTGCTACTATTTTACCTAATGTTGGCTTTCCTGTAGAAGTAAGAATATTCCACTCAGTTCCTTTGAAGCCGTTATATACCATAATATGATTATTGCTGTAATTCACGAATATGTATGGATCAGATACTATTACAGATTCTATATCTAAGCCGTCAATTGTGAAGCAGTCAATAATGTCTTCTACTTCTGTATTACCCCATAACATTGAAGTAACTTTGTCACCTGTTTTATTTATAATTAAATCTTTACCTAAGAAATAATATGGCTGAATAACTGCCTTAAATGCTTTCTCTTCAATAGTTTCTGCTTTGAAATCCCAATAATAGCTCTTACCATTTTCCTTAAAGTAAACACCATCTTCTGTCATTAGTCCCCATTCTGTTGTAGTTATATCTCTTGGACTCTTTATTGGATCATCTGGACAAGTCAATGTCATTGGAAGTTTAGAATATCTTATTCTGTATTCTTCTTCAGCTTTGCAATTTATATAGAGATTAGAGTTTTCAATATAGTATGTATTCTCAATAAACTGATCAGCAGAATTAGCTCTTATAGGTTTAAGTCTTTCACCCTCTTTACGGTATACATTCAATACTCTGTAGCAGTCACATGGAAGTTCTGTTTCATTACCCGTAAAATCATAATAATCTACAAAAAACGAGCCTTCTTCAGTTAAATCATCATATAGCGATCTGTATATATCATTCAATAAAGACGTAGAAATCTGGAAATTTGTAAAATCTGAATTATAAACCCCGCCTAATACTTTTGCATCTTCTATTAACTGTTTCGTTGATTTTGTTAACACTTCTGATTTTCTCCTTTACTATTATTAGTATTATGAAAAAAGAAAAGGGCTACATACCTTTCGATACATAGCCCTCAAAATAGGAGTTAATTATGACTTTATTTTAATACTGCAACACCAGCAGAAGCTGTTTTGCGAAGCATAAAGTTACCATAAACATTTGCAGAGATTGTAAATGCCGGACCGTATTCACCAGCAGCACCAGGTGTGATAGTGAAGAGTTTGTCCATATTAAGCTTAGCTGTTGGTTCTGTACCAATACCCTGTTCACCTACATTCTTAATGTCGTATTTACCCATCTGACCATTAGAAACTGGGTTAAGTACTTTAGATACATTACCAAGATCGTAGAAAGCCAAGTCGTCTTTTTCAATTGAGTATGCTGTACCTTCTGTACAATATGGGTCAATTACTGTTCTGTCGATGAATGCATCACCGAAAGCTGTAGCCAATTCAGATACACCAAATGTAGCTCTGTTCTTGTTTGAACCTACGTTACTGAGCTGTCTCATGTTAGCAGCGAGGCCAAGCTCTTTACCAACCTGTTCCCAAGTTTCGTCGTTGATGATGATCATGTTGTTTAAACCACCAGCACGTTTTGTTTTCTTGAGTAATGTTACAAGAGCATCTGTAAGTCTTGTATCACCTGAAGCTTCTGCTTTAACAAATTGACCAGCAAGTCTGTCAGCATTAACGCTACGGTCAACACCACGGAAAGCAGTCTTGATATAGTTCTGCCATCTTGTATCTGCTTTATTACGGTCAGCAATTGTTGGAATAAGGTCAGCAAAGCCTTCAAAACCACGAGCTTCTGAACCAGATCTAGCTGAGTAAAGTTCGATGTAGTCACCATTGAAAACTTTTCCACCTGTAACTGAAGCTGAAGCTGTTACGTATTTGTCGTCAATAGCTGTTACTGTGAAAATTACTGGTGTAGCATTTGAACCAAGTAAATCAGAACTTGGAACTGCTTTGTCTGCCTGATTAGCTGTAGCAATTACGAATCTAGTACCAACGTCCATTTTAAGAGCACCAGCACTTGTAAGTTCAAATGTGTTAGAAGCAGCGATTGTAATACCACTACCAGTGTCTTTAACCTGGTCGATTACACCATATTTACCACCGTAGAGATACATTGCCATTGTCTTTGAAAGACCATCAAAACAAGCACTCATTTTGTTTGCGAGGATTGACATATAAGCACCAGTGTCTGATTCTGAAGTCAAGATTTCTGGCTGGTCAATATCAAATAAACCGAATGCGTAACCCTGAGTCATTTCCCACTCTAAGTTCTTTGCACCAGAAGTCTGGTTATTTGCTACCATGTTGTAAACTGAGCCAAAGTTACCACCGTTACCATACTGAGCTGTGTACTTAATTGAATCACCACCAGCCCAATTCTTCTTTTCAATTGAAGCTAATACTGGGCTTGACTGATATTTGTTATTAGCTACACCCTCTAAGTATACAGTCTTAAGCAATTTCTGCATATAAGAATTTTGTACTATAGACATTTATTTTATTCTCCTTTGTATTCTTTATAAATTCTTGCGATTTCTTCTTCAGAAGGTTCATCTTCTTCAGACTTATCCTCTGAATCTTCTTTCTTTTCTTCTACTTCTACTTCTACTGGTCCCTTAAGCTTTGATAACTTTTCTTCTATATCTTTAAGCTTACCTTCCATTAGAGCCTTCTCATCAAATCCTTCAGTTCCATATCCATCAGCTTCTTTGAGTGCTGAATAAAGTTCTTTGCAGAGGTCAAAGTCGTCTCCACATAAAACTTTCATAGAATCTGAATATTTACCAATTGAATCACCATATGTTGCTGTGAATGCATTATAATTTTCTTCATCTGCATATTCATCAGCTGCATCTCTTAAACCCTGAAGGATAACGTTATTTACTGAATGCTCTAAAGCTGCTAAACGTGACTCTAAAGCTACTAATGTATCCTTAAGCTTAAGCTTAAATTCCTGATCCATCATTTTCTATGTTTATTCTCCTTGTTATATATAATATTAGTTATTTATGTTTTTCTGCCCATTGGTCCTGGAACGACTTAAAATTTATTTCGCTTCTAGTAGACTGTCTAATTGTCATCTTAGTACCATCAGCAAATATAACGTCCAAAGTAACTCCATTAATAGAATTAGCTACATTTTCAATCAGCTTCTGTAAGCATTCATAAGAAAGATCAGCTTTTCTAATAGCTCTCAGATTCTTTCTTAATTCTGCTTCTTCCTTCAATATCTGCCTTGCTTTCTTAAATGCCCTAATAAACGTCATCTATCTAGCTCCTTTTTATTGTGCAAACTGGTCTGCCTCATTTGCTACACTGTCATTAACTGGCTCTTCATTCATATTCTGTGGCGCTTCGATATTCTGCGGCGCTTCTATATTCTGACTCTGAGCGTTATTTGGCTGCATAGTCTGACTTATGTCTTTACCACCAGATAATGATTTAGAAACATTTGCAGCTGTTTTTTCATCACCTAATTCTTGTGTCTGTTCTGAAGCAATAAAGCCGTTCTGTTCCATAATAGTCATAAGATTATTTTCTAGCGCTCTTAAATTAGTAATTGCTTCATCTACTTCTTGGTCTTCTTTTTTCTTACCTGTATAAGAAGCCGCAAACTGATTTTCTACTATTACAATTCTCTGAGCTAGCTGTTCATAATCAATAAACTCTGGAACATCTGTTGTTCCGTTTTCTATACAGTCGTCAATCAAAGCATCAATAGCATTTTCAATAGCCTGTGCTCCTTCATAAGCGCTCTGTAGATCTGGCAAATCAAGATAAATAGGTACTTCATAATTAGATAAGAAGCCCTGTTCTCTTAACTGCAATACCTGCTTAAGCTTTTCCTGTGGGTCTTTACTTAATGCTGACTGAGCAGAATACTGTAACTTAAACAAATCCCTTGCTTTTAATACGTCTTTCCACTTAAATGATTTTATATAATTATCGCTAGGAAGTATATCAGCTTCTTCTGGTATTACCTGTATAAGTACTTTAGCCAGATCCATAAAGGCCTGAACGAAATTGATTACTTGCTGTTCAAATCTGTCTGACTCTACATCTTCTAGCGTCTGTAATGCAACACCAGAATCTGCTCCCTGTGGCTTCTGACTCATTGCTGATAACTGGCTAATACCAATCATTTCATATGCTTTCTGAACATAATATTCCATCAAAGTCTGCCAATAAGGATCAATAGGACTTGGCGTTACATTCATTACTGGTATTGTATTCATACCTGGCGGACATTTTACGCCGTATACATTTCCAACTCTGTTATTTATATCACCCGGCGTTAAGTTACTTCCTTCTAGTACATAAGTCGTATTAGCTGGGGTTAACTGTGAAGCTGCTGATATTTTAGATGAAATCAGGTCAATCTGTGTCTGTAAGCCGTCTAATTCTTCTACAATTGATGAAGAGAAATTTCCCATTACGGAATTATTCCATCTCAATTGAACTAATGGCAAAACATCCGCTTTATAATCTATAGACTTTACTTCTACGCCATTTATATAAATCTTATAAGCATGAGCTTTTGTATCAATATACTGTTCAAATGTGATATATTCTCTGTCACTATTATCTTCTTTTATATCATATTCAGAGAGTAATGTTGTAGGGAAATTGTTATATCTTACTAACATTTTAGTAGGATTTCCAAATACCGACTCTGTATTAAGTGTAGCTACACACCAGCTAGGTATTACGTCAATCTGATAAGTTATTGGATTAACATAAAGGTATCCTACTCCGAATATACAAGACTCAAGAAAGGCCTTTACTACTTTTGTATGTACTTTCTGATTATCAAAATAAGTATCAAAGAAAGTCTGGCACTGCTTTACAACACGTCTTGTTTTATAAGTGCCGTTTACTGGCGTAAAGAAAGGCCTAACTTTCTGATTAGCTAACTTACTTACTATACTATCTATTACAGACTTAGTTACATTGAAGTATGCTGATCTGAATAAGTCAGAGTCTTGCTTATAATCAAAGCCGCTAAATGTGTAATAGTTTATTTCTGAATTTGTTTCTAAGTCTATATTTATATCGTTCTTATATCTAGCATAGCAATAATTGAACTTATCATACTGGCTAGAAATTATATTCTCTAATTTTGCTTTTGTTTCTTCTATTCCCCACTTAGACATAGCTTTCTCCTTTAAGTCCATTTAGTATAGTCTGCCTGTATTGATGCCTAACTGGATTCTGCGTATTTACTTCAGCCGGTTTAGCAATAGGCTGTGCTTGCTGTACTGGCTGCTCTTTTGGCTGTGTAATAGAAGACCATCTACTAGCAATTGATTTATTGTTTTCCATTCTGCTTTATTCCCATTACATATCTAGTTAGTTCAGCTATATAAGAAAGAGAGGCCATAGCAACTAAGTCTGTTTTTACTCTTAGTATACCAGCCTCATCCTCTTCTACCATATTGCTCAACTCTGGTACTTTGAGTAAGTCCTGAGCTATAATACCATGCTGAACACCTTCATCATTTCTGCCATTTATATCTTCATATTCTGGTTTATATGCCCAGTTATAGCTTCCAATATTCTCTGCCAGATTAACTAAGTCTACTAATTCTTCTTTTTCTGTATCATCAAAATAGCTCAAGTCCATTTTATATTCTCCTATTAAAACTTAATCATTCTCTTGAAGAACTCTTTAGTACCAGCATCAGAGCCAGTATTATTATTTACATTAATACCTGGTTTAGCTGAGTTAACCAAGTTAGCCCCAGCATTGACTACGTTAACTCCAGCATTAATGCCTTTAAGAATGTTTTCAAAATATGTCATACCTGCTAGTGACTTATTAAACTTTGATATTCTATTATATTCATCAGCTGTTAAGTTCTGATTAAGAACAGCTCTGGCTGTATCAGATAATCTGTTTATATCTTGTTTATACATAAGTTCCAGAACTGCTTTCTGTACTTCTGCATTTGCATTTATTACATCGATCTGTCCTTCAGTCAAAACATCCTGAAGAGCTACTTCTAGTTCATGGTCTAACTTAGCTTTATCCTGAGCAATAACTGCATCAATATTCTTTAAGTGTTCTGCCCATTTTGCATCTGCTTCTTTAGAGTGGTCTTCACTTGCTGCATTTAACTGAGCTGATTTATTTGCGTCTTCTTGTGAGCCCTTTGCTCTTTCTGCCTCATATGCATTTTCACCTTGAGCTTTTCTGATATACTTGTTATAGTTATCAATACCTTCCAAGTACTTTGCATAGGAATCATTTAAACCAGTTATAGCGCTAAAGTCTACAGGTGGGAATGCGCCTCTAGTTAAAACTGCGAGTCCAATACTAGCTATTGTTGCAAATATACCGAACTTCTGAATACCATCTGCATATTGCGCTTTATTTAATGGCGTATAAGTACCATCTTTATTTCTTCTTCCAGTTATTTCACTAAGTGCGTTTTCAGTTCCTTTCTGGTTCTGTTCCTCTGAGTTCTGTGGATTAATACCAGACTCAGCCATCATTTCTTCATCTACTTCTGGTACATCTACTTTAACGTCTGGAATGTCTTCCTTTGGCTGTGCTTCTGGCTGTACATCAGCTGCTGCTGCTGCTTCTTGTGGAACTTGTGCTTGTGGAACTTCTTCCTTTGGCTGTGCTTCAGCTTCTGCATTTGCTTCTGCATTTGCTTCTGCATTTGCTCCTGGCTGAGCTTGTTCTACGGGTTTATAGTTCTGAAGCGTAGTCTGCTTATTATTCTGAACTGGCGCATTAACTGGTCCATTCACATTACCGTTCTTATCAGTATTTGTCTGTACCTGTGTAAAGCCATTTCCTGTATCTACCATTTTAGTCTGTGGCGCTTCCATTCCTTTGTAATAAGCTTCTTCTTTAGCTTCTTGTTTTGCTTTATATCTATCTTTTACGTTCATGTTATTTTACAATCCTCCTAAAGAAATCTTTTGTATCCGCATCTGAATAAGCTGCTGCAATAATCTTTCCAGCCTGTTCTCCAACGTTAGCCATTCTATCCCAGTCTTTCTGTTTAGCTGCGTTCTTAGTCGCATCCATGCCAGCCATCAATTGAGCTTGGCTATTCATAGCGCTCATTCTAGAATTAGCTTTAGCCTGAGCCTTATTTAATCTGTTTGCTACATCGCTCTGTTGTCTACTAGCTTCAAGATTCATTGCCCTACTCTGTGCTTCATCATAACCTTCTGTTGCTGCATTTGCTGCTGCTGAAGAAGCATTAATAGCATTTAATAATCTAGAACCGCCTTGCATTGCTGAAGCTGCTTTTGCTTGTTTCTTTGCAATACCAGCTTTGTCACCCGCTGCTTGTCCTGCTGCTTCTCTTGCTTTATTTGATAATGTTCTTACATCATCTGTTTTAGTATCTACGCTATCTATCTCTTTATTGGCTTCATTTGCATTTAGTGCATTCAGTAACAAAGCTTGTTTTGTATAGTCTGTGGAAGACCCATTGTCCAACCAATCACCTAGCTGATCGAAAATATTCATATGTTTTATTTTCTCCTTTATACGTTTACTTTATTAGTATTTCCCACACATCATCATCTAAATCAATACGTTCAAAAGTGAAGTTTAGTAAGCGAAGATAAGAAAAGTCTACAAAAGTATACGTGCCGGTTTTTAGTTCTTCCACCTTATTGTGACTCACTTTCATGTAGAATTTACTATCTAAATATGGACATGGTTTTAGTCCACATTTTATCGCATATGTACACTCACAATCAATACATGGCGGATTTCCAATACTTAGATAATATTCTGTACTCTTTACTTTGAAAGCCATGGATATACATAAACTCCATAAGCGACGCCGCCTGCAACTGCGCCAACTATAAAGCACGTTACCCCAACGACTACATTAGTCTTTACCTTTTCTCTTTCTAGCTTTTTGTAGGATTCGCTCTGCTTCTTCAATTCCGTCGAGAGCTGTTCGATTACAATCTTCTGCTGCATCAACGATTCCTTCGATTTCTCTAGCGCGTTTTCTATACGAACTGTTTCTTCCTCTGATAATGATACCGAGAATAACGGCTGTGATACCAACACCAATAGCAGCAATACGCTTACCAAACTTCTTAAATGTTTCATTCATCAAGTCCTCCTAGTTCCACTGCTTCATATTCTTGTAGTATTCTACTCCTAATCTTCATAAGTCCGTCATGAATTATTTTGTTCTGTGCTTTTGCAGACTCAGGCAATGCTTCTGATTCTCTCTCATCAAATATTGATGCAACACTCAGCAAAAACTGACATTCATTCTTTAGACTCTGTGCAATCTGTTCCTTCTCTTCCTTTGTCATCTTTATTTTCCTTTTTTACTTTCCTTATAGCTTTAGTAACTTTAGTAACTTTAGTAGGTTTAGTATCTTCTTTTGTTTCTTCTTTTTCTTTTGCTGCTATATATGAATACATCATTAGCATTGATCTTGCATCACTCATTTATCAGTCTCCTTTATAGCCAAAATATCTGACTCATCTACTAGCACATATAATGCGTCATCATCCTCTAATAGCTTTATTCCAACATATGGGTCTGCATATACTGTGTCACCCTTATTTACTAAATCAGAATCTGAGGCAATTACTTCACAAAATGTCTCTTTCTCTGCTGTGTCTGCAATAAGAATAATACCAGTACTAGAAGTCGTGATTTTATTCTGCTTCAAAATTACCTTATTATTCAAAGGCTTTAGGTTATAAATTTCTTCTACTTTCAATTTGTTTTTCTCCTATACATAATTAGTTCTTTTAGCTTTAAAAAGAAAAAAGGCTACTATTAGAAATAGTAGCCTTAATATAGGACAATATGACAAGACTTTAATTTATACTAACACAAAATTTCTCTTATTTTATCTAACACATTTGGGTGATATACAGGCTGCTGACCAGTGTAATTATTATTCTGAAAAGGCTTGTACAGTATACCATTTTCATCTAATGGTATTCTCTTTACTATTCTAGAAACTATGATATTCTTACCACATTCTTTCATTATTGTCTCTTTTATTTGAGTAGCAGTAAGGTATTTATTCAATACTAATTCCTTATCCTTTTCATGCTCTGCTTTCTCAATTTTCTAAAACTGTTACTTATCTTGTTGTCATTTTATATACTTCATTATCTAAGTGCTGCTCCAGTGAAACCACCTATATCTTCACGGTCACTTACTATACATTTCTTACCAGTCTTTTCTGAGTGGAATACGATTTCAAACGCATCTACTCTATACTTTACTTTGTAACTTCTTACATTCTTTATTCCATCTCTTCTCATAATTTCTCTTGCTTCTGTAATTGTCATATTGCTTTTCTCCTATACCTATAATATGTAAATGGTATAAATTGTGCGTGAAAATTATTCACCAAAATAATCATCCATAATATCTTCACTAACTTCTCTTACTGGCCGTTTTATTACTACGTATATTCCAAATATATCATCAACTACTAGAGCCCAATGACATATTTCGTCCAAAACCAGGTCTAATAGCTTATAATTAGAAATCATATCTAAAAACTGATTATAGTAAAAACTGATTATAGTCTGAATAATAGTTATTTTGTATGTTCATTTCTCCCTTACATATTCTAATGTTATTTTCTCTAATAAATCAGATAATTCTTTTTCAGTTATGCTTCCTTTCTGTAAATAGAATCCATCATATATCTGAACTACTCTAATACCTTTTTTTCTAAGTTCAGTTACAAATTTCAAGTAAATTTCTGACTCATACATAAATATATAATCTGTATTATTTGGCTCATACCCTATAGAATATTTTGACTTACTATCAATATATTTATTTTCTGACCCAATAAACTTTCTCATTGATGCTTTTCTTTTACTGTAAAGCTTTCTGAAATTACCTAAGAACTCATTCCAAGTTATATTTTCGCCACCGCAGAGTTTCCACCAAGCGTCAATAAGTTTCATCTTATTTTCTGGTATTGCTACTCCATTTGCTTTTTGTTCAAGATACCTTTGAAAAAAACCAATAGTTCGTCTTACGTTAGAGAAATACACATTCATTTGTGTAAGTTTATATAAATTACGCTCATCTTTAGAAGCAAACTTTTTATTATTGATCTTTTCATAAATATCAATATCATTTGATAAAAAAGTTTTTTTATTCAGGCTATAAGTAATATTATATATACTACCTCTTCTATCAAATTCAAACCAGCTATTCTGGCCAAATACTTTATCACAATATTTCTGTTTAGTCATCTGTCCAGCCGGTATTACATCATGCTTTTCTTCATTCCAATATGAACAAACATCAGAATATATTCTTCTTCCTCTATATATAAGCTGTTCTTCTTCTGGTAATATATTATTATTTTCATTTATAAGTGAGTCATTTTGGCTCAGTTTACTCAATTCCGCACCTTTCGTGGTCCCTAATAGGGATACAGATGATAATGATGTAGATATAGATAATAATGATGATGATAATGATGTAGGTATAGATAATGATGATGATAATGATGTATGTGTAATAGTAGTTGAGAATGATGTTATAAATAGAGATACAAGTTCTCTACACTTTTCTTTTGAAATAATATATTTTGAAGAATATAAGTATTTGTTTTCTATATCTTGATAACTATTACAAACTTTAGCCAAGGCGCCAACTTTTTCTAAGTTTTCAATATAACGGCCTATTGAAGAGTGTGTTGTTTCATGATATACGCGTTGAAATAACTGTGTCATTTTGACCCAGCATCTATTCTTTTTTTGATAAGAAACTCCAAAATGATAAACTTCTAATGGGATACCAAAAGATCGATTATATTTTATAAATTCATCTTCTGAATAAGTAATCCAAGATGATCTTTTTGAAGAAATTGGAAATACATGAAAGTCATTATATCCTTTTGCTATAAGTTTTAGAATAAAAGGAATACTATTTGCTAAAATTTGACGCCATCTTATGCCCCATTCAATACGTGGGTCTTTATAAGAATGTATTTGTATTTGAGATATTGCATCTAGATAATCATCTCTTGTGTAAGAGACGTTTTTTATAAGGTGTGTGTTTGAAGTTATTAGCTCGTTTAGGTCTAAGTCTTGTAATGAAATAGTATTTGACATGATTCAGTCTACCTCTACTAATGAAAGCTAATGCGGATCCGCTCTCATCAAGATAAGGTATACGCCAAATTCTGTTAGATATAATACATCATGTGTTGCGCAGCCGGAAGCTACTCTTATCTTTTTGACAAACTCATTTCTAAGTTCTTCTGGTATTCGTTTCAATACCTGTGCGGGATTAGTTTCGCCTAGTAATGAAGTTATAGATGACGCCCTAAATAATGGTTCTTCTATTGTTCCTAGAATATCTAATTCCTTATCAATAATTGTAGTTCTTGCTACCCTAGTCATACGTAAATTCATCTGTATTACCTCATAAATCTAATTGTATATTATCACACTGTCACACTGGCGTTACAGATAGTATGATTCTATTTCCTAAAATTTGTTCTTTTGAAACTACCGTCATTCTTGTATTCATGATACATTCTCCTATTTATATTTATCCGTGCATATATTCAACATATGCACGGCCGGATAGGTAATATGGGTAGAAGCAGCGAGGGCCTCGGCTAACTTGATTTCTTGATCTGACCATTTCTTTGGAAATATACCAGCCACAGCTTTGGCCTTATTGCGATTTACATAATCGTGTACCTTGCGGCTAGATTTGTTGTTGATTGGAATCAATATCATAAAGTAAAAGATCAACAAAGAATTATTGGCGATTTTCAAACTGAATTACTTTTCAAAGTAATCTAATCTTTTTCTAAAGATAAAATTTTCTAAAATAATAATTTTCTCAAAATAGATACTTACTCTCTGCGGATGTTTTTCTTTTGTTGCTCGCAACTTCATAAGTAAAAAGTAACTATAGAAAAAAAGTTCACAAAAAAAAGTGAGAATAACTTCTATATATATGTTTACTTAGATCGTTTACTTTTTTTTGTGAACTCTACTTTTTACTTATGAAACTGACAAGCAGTAAAAGGAAAAAGTCAGCAGAAGGTGAGTTTATTTACCTTGCAAAATTTTATTTGCTACTTCTTTTTCTCTATCTGACCATTTTGAATATATTTGACCATTATGCCTTCTTAGATAAACTCTAATTCTTTGCTCCATCAAATACTCTTCATCTTTTGATCTATCTTTCTGATATTCTTTCTGATATTCTTTTATATTATCTGTTTTATTTACTCTAGCATTTTCCCAAATATTCCATTCTTCGCTCTCAGAGACGAATATTTTCAGAGTATACTTATTTGGTCCATCTTTTTCAAATCGATCTTTTAGTTCTTGTGAAACGCCCAACATATTGCATATTCTATTATTGTACGTATTTGCATCTACTGAAATTTTAGCGGGTATAGACTTCTGCTTATCTTTTGTTTCTCTTTTAGCTCTCTGAAGCTTTTGATATATTGCAGTTTTTTTCAGGCCAGTTATTCTTGCAAAAGTTGTTGCTATTTTATCACACGTTCCCATATTGTCAGTATATTCGTCATCTGCATAGCCATAAAATATGGTACAGCATATTTTAGGATCGGATAAAATATCATTAGTAACAGATAAGTTATATTTATTTGTTGTATATTGCTTTGAGCCATTAGATATAGAACATACATAAGTGTAAATATCTATACTTGTTAGCAGCTTTATTAGATCATTATCATATAATTTCTGAATATTATATTCTCTGAATGTATATAATCCAAAGCTAAATTCAGTTGTTTTTTCTATATAATATCTTGGATCAGTTAGCCAGTTATTATTTTCTGAAATATAGGCTTCTTTATCATTACCAAATAGTAATATATCCGATTTCAAAAGATTGACAGTTTTTTTAGCTGGTATGCAAAGTCTACCATTGAAAATGTTAGTCTCTAATCTTACATTATACTTTTTTACAGAATAATGATTAGGATAATCTAATGTATTTAGACTAAGATGTATTTGAGCTAGTCCAATATTTGCATCTCTTTCTGGGATTGTTGTTATTTGACTATAATGTGCAGCTGTTGTATAAATATGATTATATTTACTGCTTTTTTCTGCTTTTAGATATGTTAGTAAATTATCTAGATTGGTGTTTATAAAATTATTTAGATTAGACATAAAATCTTTCTCCTAGCAGAGTAACAAAGGCGGCCGCTACTCTGCCAGGTTACTCGATTTATACAATTAGTTAGTTACTTGTAATATGTAACTTTTACTATAATAGCGTATTTATTGCCGACTAGTAAGCGCAAAGATCATAAGTGACAAGCCTGCAAAAAACGAAAATATAACTGCTGCAATTCCGAATAAAAACATAAATCTTTCCTCTTATAATAAGTTAGTAAGTCTAGTTGCGAAAGGTTTCACGCACTATTACAAATGCTAATAGTGCACTACTAAAGAGTAAGCCACATTTATAAAGGTCATACCTAATTAGAGCATATACGTGGAAAGAATGGCCACTAGTATAGTTTTAGCAATAAAGCTAATTATATTATTCGGACGTGACTAATAATCACGCCAGACAAAGGCGTGGAAGGAATGTAAGATATATACCTAAGGGGTATATATTAAATACAATAAATAACTGTGTTATCGGAATTGATACTATAATACAGATTTACGTTAATATTGATCTTGTATTCGATTGCATGTACGATTACGATTATTATTATTAATATAGCGATGCAGTAGAAGGCTTCATACAATTTGTGTTATCAGAAATTGATAAAAAGACCGTAGAATTTGAGAATACAGTATCTGAATATAATTACTAACCTTTTTCACTAAAGCTACTAATTAAATATAGAAATTTTGCTGGATAAATACCGGCCCTTTTCTCACTTTTGTAATGTATAAGGAAAAACTACTATGAGAAAAGATGAATTACAAGTAAGCAAACCAATTTTAAAATACATGATGTATTCCAATAGCTATGAAGATGGCCGTTACACATGTTATGAATTCATTGATGAAGGCGGCAATGTCGGATTACACTATCAGATCAGACCAGAATTACTAGAAGATAAGAAACAAATAGGTCAAGCTAGACTCTGGCAAACTAAAATATCCAAGCTTAAGAAAGGCGATATAGCAATAGTAATGTGTAGATGCCGTGAAATTCAAGAAGAAGGTTATAATCAGAGTGTTATGTACCTAAATATCGACCGGATACTGAAGCCACTCACAAAAGTAAAGTTAGTAACAAAAGACTACAGAGGTATACCTACAGAATTTGCAGAAGAGACAATTATTAGATCTTGGGACGAGGTGAAATAAAAAGTTTTCACGTTTTAGGTTTAGCTGGATTTGGTCTTCATGCAGAAGAAGTAAAAGCATTTGATCAGTGTTCGGGTACTTACAAGGGTGAAGACTTTGCTAACTCATACTGTATGATAGATAAAATCCGCAAAATACTGAAGAACGAATATGAGCTTACTCAAGAAGAAGTAAAGCTAGAAGATAAAATCTGGCATGAATGGATTTGTGCGTGTTGGGGAATAGATACAGAAGCTGAACCAACAGAATCAGAAGCAGAAGCAAAAAGAAAGCGGAAAGAATATAATCACAATTATTATGTTACACACAGAAAAAAACAGTCTACTAAAGTGCTAGATATGAGTACAGAATCGGTTAGAAGACGAGCTACGATGGCTAAACTTAGAAGCAGAATATGTGAATATGAAGGTGAGAGAATTAAGTATAGCACACTGATGGCCCGCCTTCACAATAAGATGAGATACTCTTGGCCAGATGCTAAGAAAATTGCTGATGAACATATAGTGAAGGAAGATGAAAATCACGCACAATGAAGCCAGTTTCACATATTGTAGACATAAGGAGTATATAAAATGACCAGAGAAATAGGTGATATTCTAATTCATGAAGTTTTAGACCACAAAGATTACGAAGTAGAAAGAAAGATCAGACTAATTGAGAGAATTGAGAAATTAGTTGCTGCTAGTCTGAATATAGCTAGCAAAATTGTAGAACACAAAGCTGAAGTTATTGCAACAGAAGAGGAAGCAAAGGAAATGTTACAGAATGGTGCCACAGTTAGAGAAACACAAGAAGCAGCTGGATTATCTTACAGAAAAACCGCTAAAATATCTGCTGAAGTTCATAAGCAAGAAGATATTCCTACTAGACCTACTAGATCTACTAAACCGATAACAGACGATAACAATAGTGATAACAGAAACGATAACAATAGTGATAACAGTAGTGATAACGATAATGATAACAGGCCTAATGAGGATGAGCAGAAAGAAACTGAAATAATGGCGCAAGAAGCTTTGAAGACCGACAATAGAACTGATGAAGAAAAACAGGCCGGAATGCAAGGATTCTACGATATATCAGACCCCGACGGAAAGAAAGCAGAAATTCTAATAGATAAAGCACAAGAGCTATTAGGAACTGATGAATATGAAGTAATGCGTAATGCATATAACAAGCCAGAAACTTACGATAGACTATGCCAATTGTGGGACTATATGCATAATGAAAATCCTAATGAATGGGCAGCAAGGCCAGATATGGAAAAGCCAAATAAGCCAGCATTAGAAGTAGCTACATACAGTTCTGAAGATGAAAAAGCAATAGCAAGGAAAAGGCTAGCTGGACTAACTGGACTAAAGAGAGCCGCAATGTCCGCTACTATAGATCGATATTTCAGCGACAAAGAGATATTTCAAGAAGCGTACAAAGATGACCCAAATATGAAGTTTGCGTACACATTAGATGATTACATAAATGGCGCTAGATATAAAAGAACTAATTAAGTATGAATAATAGTCAGAAAAGTAAGCGTAAATGGAGAGCATCTTCTGCTTGGAAAGCATTTAGAAAGCTGATAATGCACGATCAGAAAGGAATTGATCCAATAACAAAATCTAAATTAAAAGGAAGATGGTGTTTGCATCACAGACATGTTACAGCTTCTGATGAAGAATATTGTGACATTTCTAAGCCAGAAGAATATGTAGCTTTATTGGCTACTACACATAAGGTTTTGCATTTTCTTTTCATTTATTGGAAAAAAGACCCTAGTATCTTAGAAAGAATAGAAGCAGAGTTTAAGAAGTGGTACTAATTAGATATGAATAAAACAGAAATTATAAATCTAAAAAAAGAAATAGACAGATTACAGATGATCTCTCTTAAGCAATTTGAAAATAAGAGAGTCCCTAACGATAAAAACCATCAGAGACTTATGAGACTGAAGAAACAGCTAGACAGATTATTACAAGAAGGTGACTGCTAACGATATGCTTTACAAATTCGCTTGTCCTTCTTGTAATTACACTACAGAAATAGATATACCAATGTCAGAATACGGCAGCCAGAAAAACCGCCAGATATGCCCTGTATGTTACGCTGTTGACTCTAATCAAGTCATAATGCAGAGAGTAATAGAATGGTCCGGAATTGCTTCTGGATCTGGTGAAGGCTGGTTTGGACGCGCTGATGGGTCTAAAGCGATATAATTCTACTGAGAGATTAGGTGTTCCATTATAAGGTATTGAGTATAAGCATATCTAAGAGCATCAAGTGAGTCTGGATGATATACTTCATCATCAATTTCGTAAATAACTTCTTCACGTTCAGCGTTCCATTTCCATACAGTTCTTTCGCACTCGTCATCAATAGAGTCTGATTTCTTAATAAGAATATCCCCGGAAGCTAATGCGTCAATTAGAAGTCTTAGAGTATAATCCTGGTTCTGTTTATAAGCTAATTCGATATTTATAAGTCCTTGATTATACATATCTGCAGCAATACTAGGCTCATTATGGTCAGTAATTATGTGTATATTACTTACCGGAACACTAAACTTACTCTTTAGGAAATCTACTTTTGCTTTTAGTGCGGTTACAATATCAGAAGCTTTCATCTGTCTTTCTTTAGTTTCAGAGAAAACGTATAATTGGCCATGATCATCTACTAGAAGCGGAATAAAGGCAGTCGCATCTTTGAATCCGAAATCGACGCCAATATAAATATCTTTTATATGAGTATCGATTTTATCGTAATACATCCTGTGAGCAAATGGCATACGGTTAGAATCATGAACTATTTCGCCGAGATATTCTCGTCTGTATGTAATGTTATCTTCATCCCAGCCGTTTTCTAGTAAAACCTGATTAAGAGCATCTTCACAGTTAGGAATAGATGGATTATCGCGCATTGTAGCTCTGTGAACAGACCAAGTATTATCCGTAATACAATCTTCCCAGTAAGTTCCACCTGACAAAGGACCAGTACCAGCCAGAACAATTACACCATTTCTACCTTTCACAATAGGGCCAATAATTGAGTTTATAAGATATAACAAAGAAGCCTGTGACTGGCACTCATCTATAACAAACATAGAAGAGTCGCAGCCTCTAAGCTTTTCTCTGTCTGCTTTAGAGTTATTACCCCAAAGTTTAATAGAAGCGCCATTGCTGAAGAAAATAGTATTTGTACTATTATCGACTTTAGAAGTTTTGATATGAGCTTTTTCTAGTGTATCTAAAATAGTCTGCCATATTACAAATCTTGCTTTATCAAGAGTCAATCCGATATAAATAGCCTGTCTAGGTTTTCTTATTCCATTAACTTCATCAAATCCTACTAAACAGTGAGCAATCATGTGAGAAGCAATTTCATAAGATTTACCCGCACGACGTCCAGCCAGCAATACAATACGACGAGCCAAATCTTTAAGAACGTCTCTCTGCCAAGGGAACAGATTTCTGTCTAATAAGTAATTACAGTAGTCTGTATCATTTGCAGTTTTACCGTCAAAATAACTTTGAGTACTTTGAGTAAGTTCAGTAATCCTGAATAAAGAATTAATAGCAGACTCAGCATCTCTATAGACTCCCTTGTCTATATTCTTCAATACCTTACCAATCATACTTCCTAATCTAGAAGTAGACTTTATATTTCCGTTGATCATATAATCTGATATTGAAGAATAGGCATCTTCAACAGCATTGTAGTCTTCTCTGTTCCTTATTAAGTTACCGTTTACGTATACATTATTACCCTCTATAGTAATCTTCTTCTTAGCCATTTACTAACTCCTCTTTTAGTGCTTAGCTCCAGGTATTGCGCTTTGTTTATCTAATCCAACAGAAATATAAGAAACCGCTATATCATCATTAGACTTTATTATAACTTTGAATGAAGTACCAATATTTGAGTTTGAGTTTGGCGTAAGTCTTAACCTGTGATTTCTGCCTTTCCATTCTGATTTTGTTATAGCTTTATGAAGTGTAGTAGATTTCTGTTCAATACCATTAAGAACAACAAACTCAATGTCAAGCTCACAGTCGTCTTTTACATTATATAAAACACAGTCAACAAATGAATACTTGAATAAAGAGCCGTCATCACCTATAAAACTAGTCTCAATATTCAAAGGACTAACTTCTCCGTCTACAGGCGAATAATACATCCAGCCATTATCACCAACAACAGCACATCCTAATGTAGTTCCTTCTAGATGAGGATTAGTTATACCTTTACAGCCTAACAAGAATGAGTCTCTCTGAGTACGAGCATATAAATGTCCGTCATCAAATAAGATATAAAGAGCCTGTTCGTGGCTTGAATAGCATGTATCAACAATTTCACCAAATCTAGCAAAACTATCTCCAGCCTGTAATGTAGCAGAACCTGTAAATACATACAGTCTCTTCTCCCATCTTGAATAAAAGAATGCTTCAGTACCGCTATTACCCAAGAAGTCCATACCGATAGCATAACATACAAAGCTATTTTGAGTAGACTCATTTGTTCCGCCTACGTAATAAATAGCCTGCTCATCATAATAGAATGACGAAGTATAAATCGTAAATACCTGATCTCCATAATAAACCTGAGATGAGATATTATAACCCAAGAAAGCAGTGTTGCTAGAAGTATAAAGTCTAGCGGAATAATTTCCTGGAAGTTTTACAGTAGGCGCTATATAGTTTATACCTTTTACTTGAGAACCTAAACCAATTGGGAATATTGTAGTCTGTGACTCTAGCCAATACGTATTCTCATCTAGCAAAGTATTATAAGTCTGCTCACCGTTACCTTTGATAGTTGCTCTGTATTTACAGTCTGTAGTATCAAGAGTATGAGTAAAGTATACATCAACAGTATCCTCATTAAACATTTGTTCTCTGTTGACTTTAATCAGAGGTTTTACTTTCTTTATTACTTCTTTATTAAACTTATCAAGGTTAGTTGGGTCAACATAAATTGGTACTTCTATAGGAGGAAGCAAATAAGAAACAGTAACATCGTTATCTTTGAGATTTACGTTATGACCAGAACCTTGAAGCCATACATCATTACTAGCGCCACCATCAGAAGGAAGTAATGTTGGTACATCTCTAACGTCCCACTCACCTTCCATTATATAAGGAATGTTACCTCTTAAAATCTCAAATGTTCCATCCCTTGACTCATTGATAAAGTTCCATTGAGTAATAAGGTTAGTACAGAACTTGAAGTCCGCTAACTTAAATACCTTTACCTGGTCAATGCTAGTTAGCTTTCTTATAAAGTATACATAAGGGTCAGTACAAATGACAGTAACAGGTTCACCGTTGTAAGACGTGCTTGAAGAAAATGCTTTCATTTCAGTAGAAGCAGTTGTAATAAGTGTTTTGTTAAAACTAGCAGAAACTGGAAGCCCTGCGTAATACTGAACCTTAACATTATTTCCATTGTCCAATACAAACGGAATGTCATTAACAATACCGTTTTCCATAGTATCGCCTAGGAAGTAAACCCAGTTTAATAACTGTTTAGATGCTATTTCTTCCTGTGTTACAGAGTGTCTACGCCAGTAAATTCCATTTAAGTTATCGTTATCTGTAAACTTGATATAGTTTTCAGCTCCAGCATATTGGCTTCCGTCGCCTATTGCTTTACCGTCATTAGATATGTTGCTTGAGTTAACTGGCTCTAACAAGTAGCATTCATTTTCGTCTTCACAACCTTTCAACTCAGAAAGCATAACTGGGCTAGTTAAAGGATATACTGACTTTGTCGTTGTATTGTGTTCATAGTTTCTTATCTGAACAGTACATCTAGCCCAGCCCGGACCATAGTCATAAAACTTTCCTCTGTTGCTGGCATAGTTTGTGAATACATAAGCCTGTGGGAAGAAGTTGTCAAATCTGCTCGAACCATCTACTTTCCAGTATGCACCCATATCAGAGCTTACGTCTATTACGTCAACGCCAGAAGTTGTGTTAGACCCGGCTTCACTAGTGTTTACATATATTTTGGTACCATCTTCTTTATATCCATAAACCATACGGGTACGTTTTATTGACGGGTCATTCCAAGACTCAGTACCACCAGTTTCACCCACAGTTAATTCAGTTTTACCAAGATTAGAGTTAATACCATTTTGTAAAGATGGAGCAAGCAATATCATCCATCTTAATACACCATTACTTAATCTAGTTGGCCTTGTATCAACGTCTGGGAAAGGTTCACCAGTTACAAAACCACCTTTACCGACACAGCCTAAATAAAGCTTATGACCATATTGTGAACTATAACAATGAGTTCTGTACTGGTCAATACCATCAGCTCCTACTACAAAATGACCTGGATTATAGAACTCACCATTATTAAATGCATAAGGCTTAATCGTGGTTAACCCAGAAAGTTGAGACCAGTCTGTTAAGTTTAACTTGAAGTCACCACATTCCAGATATATAGAACAGTTGGATAATACATAGCTCTTTATTCTCTTACCATCTACTGAAAGAAAACATGCAAAGTCAGCCCAGCTAGAGTCACGTTTTACAGTTTCAACGACTGCATTATTCTTACAATATACATAATCACCATTAGATTGTTTTACCAGATAAAATATGTCCTTAGTGTCAGAGTTTGCTTTAACGTCAGTTACTTCACCAGACACAGGTGGTTTTATTTCTTTAACTTCGTCCAGATAATATTCTGCACTAGTCTTTAAGTCAAAATCGCCACATCTGATTGTAATATCTGATGGACTACCTAAAACAGAAATATTCTTACCTGTTGTAGATACTGCATCCGGTCCTTTATTTACCCTAGGGCTTCTTAGAACATTTTCATAAGCTACAGTATTCTTTTCCCTAAATGAGATTCTCTCTGTATCTAAAGTTGTATCAAAGCTGTCTGTATTAACTGGCGAAGTTAAAGGAAAATATATGTTATTCATCTCTGTGATGGTCTCCTCTTTTCTGAATTGTATTTGCAATAAAGTAACTTACTGGCACTGAAGTTAGTGCTAATGCAATATTGTTCATACTATCTATATTCTTGAGAGCTATAACTGTTATTAGAGCTACAGCCCATAAAGTTATGCAAAACTTAGTGCTAGTAAGCTTTATTAGTATTCTTTTAATTATTTCCTTCAATTTTAACCTCCAGCCTTGTTAATCGAGTGCTGATTTCTGTAACTACATTTAGTATCTTCTCTATTTGTTCAGAAGTCTGAGAGTAACATTTATCACTAAACTCTACTCTCTGCTCAAGAATAGTTATTCTTTTACTTAAAGCAGCCGCATAACCACAAGCTGCAACAAACCCTGCTGTACAGAAGTATGTTAATATTGATTGTACTATTTCAGCTAAATTCATTTTATATTTTCTCCTTTTTTATTTAGTTATAAAATTATTGTATATTCTAGTATAATTGTGCTACCTTTAGTCACATTAGAAGCAACGATATTTACATTTCCATTAGCTTTCAGAATAAACTGATAAGTATTATTATCTGTGCCCACAGCCATAACGGGTATATCACTACCAAACTTATATGGCGATTTAGTAAGCAAGCCCTCTATAGTTCCAGTCTGCCTAACGTCAAATTCTAAATGTATTCTGACTTCTGAGCCTATTCTTATAGAAGAATTATTTAAGTGCAATACGTCTTTATACCTTAGTAACCTGAAGTATACATCTGTAACCGGTATTTTATAAGCAATTGGCGGCGCGTACAGATTATCTATTTGGTCATCAATATTGCTTATAATCTTATTTATTTCATCAGAGACTACCCGCGTAAATAACTTACTCTTTCTGTCTATAGTCTGAAAGCTCATAATCCTCTCCTGTATTTAAGATCAATAACAATTCGCCTATTCTCAATACCATCATTTACTATTTCTGTGATCTTATTTACTATCGTATAGTTTTTCATAGTAAGATTCTTGTACCAGATAAAAGCACCAGCTTCTTGTACAGCTGGATTTGGCGAGCTATTTACATAATTGAGATTATATCCAGGAAAGCATAATTTCCACATATCTGTTTCGTATTGTTCTCTAGTTATGTATTGTGGCTCATCAAAATAATTCTGATTCCATCTCCAGTATTGCTGATATGGACAATAACCTAATCTAAGAGGCAAAGTTGTTTCATCAGATGCTTCATTCCATTCTATGAGAACTTTCTGAGATAATCTCTTTGAAGATATAAAGTTAGATCCGTTATAGCTAACGTTCTGTGTAACGTTTTCTGGGGCAGGCGGAATATATCTACTATTGTCTAGTCCACTATAAGTCCAAGTTGCACCATATCTCTTAGCAGAATAATGATAAAAAGCGTTACCGATATATTCTCTAGTAGTAGCATTAGTGTATCCATTGTTAGGAAGTAAGTTGATATTGTTATTAAATGTATCGCCACCAAACTGAAATAATTCTGGTACTATATCATTCTTTCGTACTATAGATATGTCCCACTTTCTTGTAACTCCATTAGAAAACTTCTTTGAATAAGAACCTGCATTGTATCTAGAAGCTATATAGTAAACAGCAACATTGTCATAGTCAGCTATCATACCTAAACTGTTGCATACATGTTCGCCGTCTACAATTGGATCAAATAAAATGGCAAACTGAACTGCATTTATTCCTAATGCATCACAAACAGCCGGTATAGTTCCAATATAGCTACCTCTAGTTACCATTGCAGAAACAGGCGTAAAGTTAGTAAAATTATCTACAAAGTTAAACAGAGTGTTATTTACAGAATAGCCAGAACCAAATTCCATCCTAGATCCATTATTGAAGTAAAAAGGACCTGAAGAGCTATAGTTTCTTAATACTTTCTGAACACCAGATGTTGTATTCGTATAGATATTTCCTACATTAACTTCGCCATTGCTATAAATCGTCAAATCGTTGAATCTACAGTCGATATTAGAAATTGTAATGTTACCGTCTAGAGCACCAGTTTTATCTGTAGCCATAACAATGTTAAAACGGTTACGGTATTGATTATACTTGCTATAAATCCGGTTAAAGTTACTAGCATAAGCATCCCAAGAGGCCAAGTTATAGCCAATATTTCCATTGTCATAAGTGATATAAACATTTGTATGAGATTCTGCTTTACCAATACTAAAAGCAGTAGTTGTTGTTGTATAAGATTTTGGAACATTATAAATTGTAATATTCTGGTCAATTACTAAAGTACCAGTAGTGTCCAAAGTCCCTAGATGAATAGGCACACCATTGCTATAACCTACGACTTTGATAGGCTTCAAAGGACGAGGCATCTGTATAACATCACCTGGCTTTACATATCCGTTAAAATGATATTCTGCATAGTCCTGATTAGTAACTATAGGATTGTAGTTGTTTATTTCGTCCTGCACAGAATGAAGTACTTTATTTATATGCGCCTGACTTCTTTTTTTCTGAAATGAACTTACATACGTATCTATCATATAACGCTCCCTACAATAGAAACATAGTAAAGTTCAGATTCTGGTTTTAAGAGACAATCGAATTTCACTACGTTTCCTTCCACAATAAAATTTCCATAGTTACTGAGTACAGTTTTAGGACTAGTTCTGCTATCTGCCCCATTACCAATAAGAGTCTTCAGTTCCTGATTAAGTGTAGCTAGAATGTAAGTCTTATCTGGCTCAAATGTCTTCGTATTAAGAACAAACTCCAAAGCTACAGTGAAGTTAAAATAGCTATCACTTACTAAACTCACTAAGTCTGTATTTAGGCCTTTTATAGCTTTGGATTTTACTGGCGGCTTTGACTTAGTCTGTTCTTCAGCTTGACTTAATCGATTATACATCGTGCATACAATATTGTTAATTTTCTTTACTTGCTTTTCATTACAGCCAGACAAAGCATCCAGTAATACTCTCATTATTTTCCCATCTTGCTAATCATTCTTCTTAAAATTGGATCAGCTTTCACATTTCTTGCAATAAATACTTTTACATCAGCATCACTAGTTGTTCCGCTTGTACCTAAACCTGCATTAAAGCCAGAATAGTCTGTATTATCTTTTCTACCGATATTTACAATTGACTCATCTAATTCAGCCGTATCACTAGTCTGTTCTGGGGCTAAAGCATCATCAAAAGCGTTACTTAAATCAGCTACAGTTCCCTCGTCATTCAATACATCTTCAAGATAATCAGAAACAGCAGGCTGATCTTCCGGGTCTACCATAGTTAAAGCCTGATCAATAGAAGCTTGAATACCTGCGCCAGACTGAATTGATAAAATAGCAGCACCTACAAGAGTTGCAGCATTATATCTTGCCAAAGTATTTCTAATTCTTTCTGGTAACTGGCTTGGGTCAAAAGCATCTTTTATTCTTTCAGTAATGTAACTACCAACCTTTTTTATGATATTTGGTAGAGCTTTCATAATTTGCTTATTTTGATAACTTTGATAAGCCTTCATAGTAGAGAACTTATTTGGATCAACACCTTTCTCTTTAGCAAAATCTTCTAGTGACTGTATACCAAGAGCTTTTGCTGTTGTATTATCTGCTATTTTGTCAACAACGCCTTTGAGTGTATCTGCAGCATGATTTGGAAAATCATTTCTAGAAGGACCTTCTTTTTTTGTTGAGTCTTTGTTTGCTTTTGTAGGATAATCAGATTCACCTACAGAAGCTTTAGACATATTTGGACCAGCTTTAGCTTCTTCTTTAGACTCTTCCATCTTGTCAGTAAATGAAGAATTGTATTTGTCTAAATTACTTTTAGCCTCTTTTGTAGCATTTTGAACCCTCTGCGGATATTCTGTTGCAGCTGCAAGAGCCTTATTAGCCATATCTATATCTTTATTACACTTATCTCTAACTGCATCTGTATATTGTCTAACAATATCTTGAATATTACCTTTCGGATCTAGATTCAAACCGTATACTTTTGCACTTTCAACTATGTTGCTTTTCATTTCATTTATTGCAGATCTGTTAATAAATGTTTTAAAAGGATTTTCTGTTAAGCTAGCAATTGATTCAATAAGATCCTGAGCAGCTTTTTTAGTCTCATTTGCTTCTTGTATCTTTGCCTCATATTTCTCTTTAACTTTTTCTAAACCTTTATTTGCAGCTGCTTCTTCTTTAGACTCTTCCATCTTGTCAGTAAATGATGACTTTGTTTTTTCTGCAATAGAATTCTCTAGCTCTGCTACTCTTTCTTTTACTTGGTCTCTATAAGTAACGGTATTCATATGCTTTACGTTACTGTTAGTCTTTGCTTCTTTTACTATATCATTTACGAGGCCTTTAAAGAACGTAGGAAGATTTTCAGCACCATCAAAATATCCATTCTTAAGTTGGTCTTTGTTAAGTGTACTAAATTTAGAATAATGATTCTTTTTAGCAACATCATAAAGAGTGTCAACAAGAGCATACCTAGATTGCTGTTGAGCTTTTTCTGCGGCTGCTTTACTTATTTTACTGCCAGGACCAGCATTATCTGCGCCATCTAAAAAGGCGGTATTACCACTCATAGCAATTGCGCCAATGAGATCATCTAAGACTTTTGCGTCATTATCAATATCTTCAAGTTCCTTATTATATTCTGCCTCGCTTTCTTTAACTGTCTCATCAAGTCTGTCTAGTTCTTTTTGGTATCTTTCTAACCGTTCTTTCTCTTCTTTATCTTCTTCTTCTTCTACATTCTTGCCAATTTGAAGACTAGTATCTAATGATCCGACTTTACTGTTTTCTTCAGATGACTCAGTATTTAAGTCTCTAAGAGTATCCCTCATACCCGAGCTAGCTTCTTCTTCTGACTCATTGCCATTATCTGCTTCAAATGCTGACTTAGGCATAGACTCTGTTTGAGTAATATCACCATAAGATAACTTCTCATAATGCCCTGTATTGTCTTTATCTAATCCAACATGGCCTTCTTCAAAACCACCGAAATGACTACCACCAATACCAGTACCGCCAATTCTTTCCCCGAATGCATCCTGTCCGTGATAATCCTTACCGAATCCACCAGAATCTACAGCGTCATAGCTTCCATCACTATTTCTTGCCATTATATTTATTCTCCTTTATATTTTCTAGTATATAATTATTAGTATTACTAATTAATCATATTAAATTCATAGGAGTTCTATAGAATGACAACAAATTTAGCCGTAGGTATTCCAGCCTACAAAGCACAGGAAACAATTTTCAAAACTCTGGCATCAATTGCTATTCAGAGTATCAAAGCAAAGGTATATATCGCAAATGATTGTACAGATGACAATTATGACGATATTGTTAAATGCTTTCCTAACCTAGAAATAAAGGTTATATCTACTACAGAGAATACAGGTCCTGGGTTAGCCAGACAGAGAGCATTAGAAGCGGCTTATGAAGATGGCTGTGATTTAATTACTTTTATCGACGCAGACGACGTATTTTACGATCAGTATTCATTAGAGACATTGTTACAAGGATTTAACAGTCCAGAAGTTGTAGTTAGCCAGGGAAGCTTTTTACAGAAAACACCAATGGGCTTTGTACCTAGAAATGACGTTGGACATCCTTGGGTATTTGGTCGACTTTATGCTATCAAGTTTCTTAAAGAAAACGACATTAAGTTCTCACAATTGCGTTGTATGGAGGACGGCGAGTTTAACGCTAAAATCAGAATGTTAATCGAAGGTACGCCTCTTAAGTGGAATATTACAGACAGAGCAGTTTATTATTGGAATGAAGGATCAGAACATAGTATAACCCGGACTATATGGAAAGGACACAACAACGATATGCCTATTTATAACTTGGGCGGTTGCAGTAAAGGTGCGGCTATTTGTTTTAAGAGGGCTATTGAGTTTGTAGCAAAGAAGAATCCATTTAATCCATCTATTGTGCGCACAGCTTCTGAATTAATGGTTGATAAATACTTCACTTACTTCGAGTCAGTACAAAACTTTCCTGAATATGCAGAACAGAATGCATTTATTGCTTCTTGGTGGTATCATAACGTCTTTCTTAAATATGCACCAAATGTTGAATATGAAACCTTAGAGCAGATATTTATGAGTATGTTAATGGGCAAAGCTGGAACATTTAAGGCATTTCCAGAGAAAACATTTAAACAGTTTTATGACTGGATTAAGGACTTACCTTATGACAATGACACTCTCAAAGAAATAAGAAGCAGAATACCTGCTGAACTTCTAGCGCTTGAGTCTAATACCGGCAGTAATGAAGAAATGTAAATAGGAAAATATGAATAATGAAGACTAAAGAGGAAATTAAGAAAGACGAAGAGGAATTTTATAGAATACAAGAGCTTGTATTAAATGCAAAGACTCAAGAAGAAAGAACAAAATATGCCTGGGAAATGTACCCGATTATAAAGTCAGCTATGGAATCAGCAATAAAGGCCAGAGCTAACCATCATTACATAACAGACTTTGAAAATGTTTTAGAAGAGCTAACAGAAACACTAGTCGAAAGATTTATCAAGAGACCTAAACGTTATCAGCATTTTAAGACGTTGATTTACTACAAGAGCCTGGACCTATGGTTACCGAAATATCATGATATGGAAAGCTTAGACCAGATGCTAGAAGATAATGAGTTGAACGAAGACAGATTATGTTATGTTAAGGACGAAGAAACTGGAATGTATTCATTAGATTAAAATAATAGGCGGCTACTCATTAAGTTGAGTAGCCTTTATTTCTTTAAACGTTAAGACAGAAGTTTAACAAGCTCTGTGAACCCCAAGGACCAGAATCCCATAGATTCCAGGTAAAGTTATTTCTATCCACAAACTTACCAATAGCATTCATTGTATAGTTTGCTTTATTTACAATAAGACCACCGTTTGTAACCTTTACAGAACCTTCAAAATGTACATTAGTACCCAGGAATAGTAATGCGTTGTTTACTGTGGTGGTACCGAGTTTAGTATTGTTGATAAACATACAAGCACCATTATAAAGTCCCAAAGGTACTGCCGTATAACCTTTATAATTTAGTTGACCAATACGAATTATTCCACCTTTGAACTCACAAGCACTAGAGTTACTATGCTGATAGTTGTTTATTAATATCACTGGCTGATAGTTGTCACTGAACCTGCGCCATGCAATGGAGAACGCTACATTACAGAAGTTTTCACAATATACTCTTGTACCATAGTTCATTTGTACATAATAGTTTTTACCAGTTGTGCAGTATATATTGTCTGCACTTACGCTGGAATATTCAAATCCGTGTGGTGGTCCCGCCTGGAATACACCAAGGTTAAGTGTGTTACAGTCCACGTTAAGTTTTATTTCCATATTGTAGGATGGAAGATTTGCAGTTACGACTCCGTTATAATATGTACCGAAAGAAGTCAGCATATTGTTAATGTTATTAAAGATTTTGCTTCCACCGAAAACCATTTTATCACTACTCATATAACACCTATATATAGAGTTGTCTACTGACTGCAAACCAGCGAGGTATCCGTATGAACCAGAATACGCTCTAGAACCGTGTGGCCATACGTTAGCCCACGTTACATAGCTCTTGTTTCTATTCATAGCTTCCTCTAAACCTACCTCAAATCTACAGTTAGATGTATAAGCAGCTTTAGTTGGAAAGCCAAGTATACTGCAGTTGTCTACTCTCCGAGTATCAAACATTCTTCCAACAGAACCATAGTTAAAGGCGAGAACTGAATCATAAACATTTTCGATGAGTGCACCACCTACGATATTTAAACTATAGAGGGCGATGTTATGACAGTTGTCTATAGCAGATACGTATGCTCTAGATTTACTTCTTGCGTTTGAATTGTTAACGTTACGAAACTCCGTTATTGCATTATAAATATTAAAGTCACTGTTGCTTATGTGCTTGGCTACAAAGTTACTACAGTTGTATATTTCAAACTTACAGTTGTTTAAGTTATTAGCATAGGTGTTTGTTCTGTTTAGGTTAAATCTGCTGTGTTTTCCATTAATAAGGTTTAAGTTACCCCCAGAAACATTTAGGTTCATATAATCACTGTAGTATATCCGAGTCATATCACATGCAACAAGATTTCCATTAGTACTGTTACAGTTCCACATAGCTAATACATTACTTGATTTAGCAAAGTTAAGGTTAACATTAAGGCCATTGCTGTGCTCTACGAAACCCCGTGAAAATATCATTGATTCTACATTGCCAGATATGTTACAGTTATATAAGCCATTCCATCCAATAAATGTTGATAAGTCAGCCTTTATATTGTCAAATACGATATTACAGTTGTGAAGGTTATTGCTGAACGAATGGTCAAAGCTTACTGTATTATTTACTAACAGGTTTAGATTACAGTTGTTTAAGTTCTCAAAGAATAAATTGTGACCAGCGCCGCTTCTGTAGTTAAACAGGTTAGAGTCTAATGCCAGTAAGTTATAGTTACAGTTTTCTGCATCATTCAAGAACGTAAAGCTTTGGTTCATTTCTGGCTTAGAGTCTTTAGGTAACTCTACATTAAAGTTACAGCCATTCATATAGCTAAAGCCAGAGATTACATTATATGTATTAATGTTACAGTTACTGGAAAATGAGTGGTCGTGAGGCCAGACTTGCCAAGAAGAGCCTGTAATGTTTACATTCATATTATTACATCCCTGAATACCAAAGAAGTTGTAACAGTTTGTTACATTAGCATCATTTCCACCACCGTGCATATTCGTACAGTCGATATTGAATACACCATCTTTACAATCGTACAAGAAACCCCTAAAACCAGGATAGTTTCTATCTTGATTTCCTACATATCTAAAGTTACCAGAGAAGTTGTTACAGTTGTACAAAGTTGGATAGCCTGATTTACTGAACCGAGTATTAATGTTTAAATCAAAGTTACTGCAGTTGTTTAACATCTCATAGTTTAGT
>JAXJTP010000140.1:0-1941 GCA_036309525.1 Acutalibacteraceae bacterium
ACACAGGCATTACCGAAACAAGAACTGTTATTAACAATATAACACCGCGTGAAAACTCAAAGGTAGGACAGCCGATCAATTTCTTTGGTATATTCAGCCACAGAGAAAGAGACCGTGCAGCAACAAGTGAAGTAAACACAGGTGTTAAAACATCAGTTTGGTACATCGACGATATAGTTCTTGAATACTAATCAAATAAGGCGAGCAAGAGAAATCTTGAACAGAACCAGTAAAAACGGACAATAGAAAAAAAGAGCCTCCTATGGTATAATGATAAAAAAGCCATAGGAGGTATTTTTATGCCAAGAAGTTATAGACATATACAAGAGTATGAAAAACAAATTATCGAATTAAAGGATAATGGTTACACTGGCAGGCAAATCTGTGAGAAATTTGATTTTAGCAAGAAACAATATGAAAACTTTATTACTCGTTACAACCGAAAGCAAAAGAAACTTGCAGCAGGAATCGCTTTAAAACGAAAAGGCAGACCGCCAAAAGACTATGTAATTGCTGAAAACGATAAGGTTTCAGAGCTGAAATATATCATCGCTCGTAAAGATTCAAAAATCAGAACATTAGAAATGGAAAATGAGCTTATGCGGGATTTTCTCTCGCTCACAGAAAGGAAGTGAGGACAAGTGTAAAATATATGGTTATCTATCGTCATAGAGAAAAATATTCAATTAGTGAAATGTGCAGATTCTTCAATGTATCACGAAGTGGATATTACGGTTACTTGTCTCGCATGGATATACCGGCTAAAGACCTGCCTTTGGCAGAGAAAATACAGGAGTGTCAGGAAAGATGCGGTAAAACCTATGGATATCGTAGAGTACATATATGGCTTGAGAAGCAAGGAATACACCATAATCCAAAAACAATACTGAGGGTGATGCAGAAATACAATCTTCTATCTGATATCAGAAGGAAAAAGTATCGCAATTATGGTGAATATTTGCATCGCTATCCCAATCTATTAAACAGAGACTTCAAAGCTGAAAGACCGAATCAGAAATGGGTTACAGATATATCGTATATCAAAACGAAGCAAGGAACATTGTATTTATCTGTTATCAGAGATTTATTTGACAACAGCATTGTTGCCTACAAGACAGGTACGGAACAGAATATTAACCTTGTGCTTTCCACGATACGAGAAGCAAAGAAAAAGGAAAAAGTCACTGGGGAGTTGCAGCTCCACAGTGACCAAGGCTTTCAGTATACATCCCATGCGTACTTTAAGCTAACACAATCATACAACATTATACCGTCAATGTCAAGACGCGGAAATCCATATGACAATGCATTAGCAGAAAATTTCTTTTCAATTCTTAAGACAGAGTGTATTTATCGCACTAAGATAGAGACTTATGAAGATGCTCGCATCCTCATAGACGAATATATGCGTTTTTACAATTATGAAAGAATACAATTAAAAACAAAACTGACACCATTTGAAAAACGATGTCAGTATGTTGCTTAAACTTAATATTTATGCCATAGGCACTCTTTTTTGTGCTGTCCGCACAAAATGGTGCAGTTCAATTTTCTGCCCTCTGTTGCTTTTATATAATACCACGTTTTATCTTTGCGTTTATTATTCGGTCTACCGCCGCATTTATCATTTCTTCGGGGATTTCACCGTTTCTTACGGCATTTAAAACTTCGTTATACGCTGTCACAAAGTCTGAAACAATAATCATATCATTTCCTGCGAGTACCGCAGTTTTATATGGCTCTTTGTAGCCTTCAGCTGCTGCCATTGCCATATCGTCGGTTATTATAATGCCGTCGAATGCAAGCTCGTTACGTAACAGGTCGTGAACAGGCTTTGAAAGTGATGCGGGTAAATTGGGGTCAACTGCTGTTATGATGTTATGTGAGACCATAACGCTGTCAGCACCAGCGTCTATGCCTGATATAAACGGCAGAAAATCC
>JAXJTP010000141.1:0-12345 GCA_036309525.1 Acutalibacteraceae bacterium
GTTAAGGGGTGAAACCCCTTACAGGTTTTAAGGACGGAGTCCTTAACTCATAGTTTTTCCTAAAAATGCCGTGTACACGGCATTTTTAATAATCACGAGAAGTTAAAGGGCTTCGCCTAATGTAACCAATCCCATAGGGATTGATTGCGTAAAATCCCACGAGGGCTTTGCCCTCGACCCATAAACTTTTGAAAAAGTTTAATCAAAACTTTTAAGCTGTCTTTCCTCTAGTGTGAGCGTCAGCTCGCACCGATAAACCCAAATTTTCTTTTCTATTATTCATCATAAAAGTATAGGACTAATACCATTGCTTAGTATTAGTCCTATATCTGTTTTATTTCATATTTATTTATTCATAGCCTGTAGCTTTGCATATATCTGATTAGCACACATATACACATTGCCACCACCCATAGTTAAAATCAAATCACCAGCCTGAGCGTTTGCACATACATATTCTGTAATTTCTTCAAAGGTCTTTCTATAAACACTACCATCAATTTTAGCACATAGATCCTCTGCGTAGATGTTGTATGTGTTTGTTTCTCTTACAGGTAGAATTTCTGACACGATAACCTCATCAGGAATTGACAAAGCCTTTGCAAAATCGTCAAGAAGCATAAAGGTTCTTGAGAAGGTATGAGGCTGGAAAACTGCCCAGACCTTGTTGAAGCCCATGTCCATAGCTGCATTAAGCACAGCTGTAAGCTCTGTTGGATGATGTGCAAAGTCGTCTGCTACTGTTATGCCGTTTACCTCACCCAAAACCTCAAAGCGTCTGTGTACTCCTGTGAATTTCTCTATGCTGTCTGCAATCTGCTGTGGTGTTGCTCCAAGATAAAGTGCAACTGTAATGGCAGCCATTGCGTTAAGAGCGTTATGCTTGCCAGATACGTTAAGCTTAATTCTTGTAAGAACCTCTCCCTTGTGCATAAGGTCAAAGCTCTGCTTTATGCCACCGTCCTTTGTATGGTTAGCCATATAATAGTCGTTATCAGGTGTTGTACCATAGTAAAGCTTTTCAAGGTTAATGTCAGCTGTACAGTCACGACTGTTTTCGTCATCACCATTTATTACAAGTAGCTTACCTGTCTGCTGTGAAAATTTATTAAATGAATTTTTAATATCATCTAAATCCTTGAAAAAGTCCAGATGGTCTGCATCTACATTCAGAATTACTGAAATTGCAGGGTGTAGCTGTAGGAATGTGTTTACATATTCGCAAGCCTCACAAACAATAATATCAGACTTACCAACAGCACTATTACCACCAAGCATAGGTAGCTTACCACCGATAATTGCAGAAGGATCCATATTACAGCCCATTAAAATCTGTGTAATCATAGCTGTTGTTGTTGTTTTACCATGAGTACCAGATACTGCAATGCTGTTTGGATATTTATCTGTAACCACACCTAGCATTTCACTGCGTTCCATTGTAGGTATACCGTTTTCTCTTGCAGAAACAAGCTCAGGGTTGTCGTACTTTACAGCAGCTGTATATACAACCAAATCTGCACCCTTAATGTTTTCAGCTTTGTGTCCCATATGTACGGTTATACCGTAGCTTTTAATTCTATCCAGTGTGTCAGACTCGTTACAGTCTGAGCCTGTTATTGTGTATCCCTTTGACATAAGTATTTCAGCAAGTGGACACATACCAGAGCCACCAATACCTATAAAGTGAATATTCTTTATATTTTCTAAAGCGTTTTTACTCATTGTTTTACACTCCTATTAATTACAACAATACAAGCTTATTATATGGCTATTTTCAAAAAAAATAAATACCTTTATGAAATTTTGTGATATAATATACTTACACAAAAAAATCAGAGTTTTTTTGGTACAAATTTAAGAGTAAAAGGTGTTTTCGCCTGTATCTATATAAAAGGATTGATAAATATGAATCTAAAAAAGAACGAAATATATGAAACAACTATCACAGGAATGACAACCGAGGGCAGTGGTGTAGGCAGAATAAACGGTACAGCTGTATTTATAACAAATACAGCTGTTGACGATGTGATAAAAACAAAGATTATAAAAACATCAAAAAACTACGCAATAGGCAGACTTGAAGAGGTTATAAAGCCTTCACCATCACGCACAGAGCCAGACTGCGAATATTTTGCTCAATGTGGTGGCTGTACCTATCGCCACATTACCTATGAGGCAGAATGTGAAATAAAGCAACAGCGAGTTAAGGACGCTGTAACAAGAATAGGTGGCTTTGAAAGCCTAGAGATTAAGCCTATTGTTGGTGGTAACAGCAGAAACCATTACCGTAACAAGGCACAATTGCCAGTGGGTGTTGACAGCAAGGGTAATTTTGTAATGGGCTTTTATGCATACCATAGCCACCGTATAGTAAACAGTACAAGCTGTAATTTACAGCCACCAGTATTTTCAGAGATAGGCGAAATTGTACGACAGTGGGCAATAGAGAATAAAATCACACCATATAACGAGGTTAATCATACTGGCTTGCTTCGCCACCTGTATATTCGTCAGGCTGAAATTACAGGAGAAATTATGGTTTGCTTAGTTATAAACGGTAATTCAATTTCTTACACGGATATTTTAACTGACAGATTAAAGAAAATTGATGGCTTTAAAAGCCTACAGCTCAACATAAACAAAGAAAAGACAAATGTTATTCTTGGTAAAAAATGCATAACCCTATACGGCAGTGACTATATAACAGATGTACTATGTGGACTTAAATTCAATATTTCGCCACTGTCATTCTATCAGGTAAATCGCACACAGGCTGAAAGACTGTATTCAATTGCACAGGATTATGCACAGCTTAACGATAACGATGTTTTACTGGACCTTTACTGTGGCACAGGCACAATAGGCTTATCAATGGCGAATAGGGTTAAAAGCCTTATCGGTGTTGAGGTTATACCACAGGCTATTGAAAACGCCAAACGCAACGCAGAGCTAAACAATATAACCAATGCAGAATTTATATGTGGCGACGCAACAAAGGCGTCTGAAGCCCTAGAAAAAAGAGGTATAAAGCCAAGTGTAATAATCGTAGATCCACCACGCAAGGGCTGTGACAAACAGCTTATCGAAATTATAAGCAATATGTCGCCAAGCAGAGTTGTATATGTATCCTGCGACAGTGCCACAATGGCAAGAGATATAAAAATATTCAACGAGCTTGGCTATACACCACAGGAGGTTACACCTGTTGATATGTTCCCAGGGACCAGTCATGTGGAGTGTGTTTGTTGGATGGAGAAAAATTAAATTTAATGCCCTAGATAAAGGATGGCTAACGCGTTGGTAATTTATAAAAAACAGATTTTGGGTATTAAATATAAGTTAATTGAATTTTTAAAAATAGAGTGTAAGAGGGGGTATAGGTTAGCAACAAAAAATGCTTTGTTTTCTAAAGTAATTAAAACTATAGCATAAACTTTAGGGAGATTTGAAAACGAGAAGATACTCTGTATGATTTGGGTTTTATTTTTTAAATATAACTGCTTAAAATTTTATAAGAATATATTATGAGAAAGAAGAGATATACATATGAAAGCGATAAACACTGAATTTACAAGATTTTTAGGTGCAGAAGCACAATACTGTGTTCCTATATATCAACGCAAATATAGTTGGGATAGGGATGATTGTATAAAATTATTAGAAGATATAATTAAAGTTTCCCTAGACGAAAATCGTCCATGCCATTTTATTGGGTCAATCAGTTCAAAAAGAAATTTGCTCCAAGCGAATGGAAGCCACGATACATTGCATACAGCAGAAAAATCTCGAAGGTTAATCTCGCTATGACGGTAAGTGGTGTGATGCTTGGAACGGTAGATTTGATTTTGTATGCCAAGTATAAGTTCTTCCTTATGGGTGAGCTTTTCAAAATCAAATGGGAATTTATCACAGGAGGAAAACGAAATGACCATCAAAGAAGCAATTAAGCAGCGACATATGGTTCGCAAATACACAGACAAGAAGATTCCTGCGGAGCTTGTGGAATTGCTAAACGCACGAATCGAAGAAAACAACAAGAAATTCGGACTAAATCTGAAGCTCGTTATCGGCAATGCTGACGGTGTTGCAGGAATTGCAAAGCTGCTGTTGGCAAGAGGTGTAAACAATTACTTTGTCCTTGCAGGAACTGACACCCCTGATTTGGATGAAAAATTGGGTTATTGCGGTGCAGATTTGATTTTGTATGCACAGACACTTGGACTTAATACTTGGTGGGTTGGCGGTATGTACAACGGCAATGGTGCGAAGAAAAATTTGGAAAACCAAAATGTCCGAGTAAACGGAGTGATTGCGGTTGGCTATGGTCAGACGCAAGGTGTGCAGCATAAGATGAAAACCGCCGCTGAAATCAGTTCTTATGAAGGAACTGCACCTCAGTGGTTTGCAGATGGTGTTGACGCATTACTTCACGCTCCGACTGCCCTCAATAAAATGGCATTTACAGTTAAGGGTGATGGGAATAAGGTTTCTATCACTTGCAGCAGCGGACACTTCGCAGGAATTGACCTCGGTATTGGAAAATATCATTTTGAAGTCGGTGCAGGTGCAGATAACTTTGAATGGGTATAAGGTAGTGTGAAAATTTCAGTTTGTAAAAGAGTTAAATTCTATTTACGGGGAATGACAAATTGATTATTAAATTAGAAGGCAGTATAATATGGATATGTTCCCGACAACAGGGAGAGTTGATATGTTCCCGTCAACTAGCAAAAGGCTATGACATCAATCCTATTAACTCGACCCATGTGGAGTGTGTTTGCTGGATGAAGAATGCAAACTAATGAATAGGAGAAAAAACGAATAATGGCTAAAATATCTAACGATAAATGTAAAAATTCAAAAGAAAAGAGTGGTGAAATTATAACTGAATTTAATCCTCCGTGGCTTGAATTTATTCCTCCTGAACGTTTTAATAATCACGATTTATATCGTATTGTTACGTTTTTTGTATTTCACTCACCATGTGCTCAATTAAGTGCTATGTCACATTCCTTAATAGATTATGGTTGGGATTCACCATGGCGAAAACCACAATATTTGCAAAAAAAGCTAAAAAATGCTTCTACTAATCCTGATTTGATTTTTTCATCACAAACAATTGATGATATGCGACAAGCATTATCAAACTCGAATTTATTAGATGATTTCCCCTTGAATATAGAAGTTGAACGTATTGCTATTTATAATAATAAAAAAAATCAATTTATGAGCATTTTTTATCATTTAAGAAATGCATTTGCTCATGGTAGATTAAATATGTTTCCTCTTGAAAACGAGAAAGATGACTACATATTTGCATTTGAGGACGTTAAAATAGGTAAAACAAAAAAAGTAACTGCTAGAATGATACTTCGTAAAAGCACTTTATTAAAATGGATAAATATCATCGAAAAAGGGTATCAAGAATAATAACATGAAGCGACCAATATAACTTTATTATTTCCAAATTCTTTAGTTGACGAATTACTAAGAATGTATTAAAATATAAGGGTATTGTTTTTATAAATCAGTATTTTCGGAGGTTGAAACTATGGGTGGTTTTTTTGCAGTTGCATCAAAGGAGTCCTGTGTTCTTGATTTATTTTATGGAACAGACTATCATTCACATTTAGGTACAAGAAGAGGTGGTATGGTTGTTTATGGTGAGGACGGATTCAATCGTTCAATCCATAATATTCAGAATTCTCCTTTCCGTACTAAATTTGAGAAGGATGTAGAAAATGAGCTAAAGGGTAATCTTGGTATAGGTTGTATTTCTGACTTTGAGCCTCAGCCACTTCTCGTTAATTCTCATTTGGGTAGCTTTTCGATAGCAACAGTAGGAAAAATCAATAATTCAGATAAGCTTGTTGAGGAGTTCTTTGAATCGGGTCATACACATTTTTTAGAAATGAGTGGTGGCACAATTAACCCTACCGAAATTACAGCTGCACTTATTAATCAGAAATCGAGTATTGTTGAGGGCTTGAAATATGCTCAGGAGAAGATAGAAGGCTCTATGACTATACTAATACTTACTAAAGAAGGTATTTATGTTGCTCGTGACAGGTTAGGACGTACTCCTGTTATTATCGGTAAAAAGGAAAACGCCTTTTGTGCTTCCTTTGAAAGCTTTGCTTATATTAACCTGGAATATGAGGATTATAAAGAGCTTGGTCCAGCTGAAATCGTTTTTATGACTCCTGAAAGCGTTGAAACAGTAAGTCCTGCTGGTAAAGAGATGAAGATTTGCTCATTTCTATGGGTTTACTACGGTTATCCTACATCCTGCTATGAGGGTGTAAATGTTGAGGAAATGCGTTATAAATGTGGTAAATTGCTTGCACGCAGAGATGATGTTTCTCCTGATATTGTTGCAGGTGTTCCTGACTCTGGTATTCCACACGCAATAGGCTATTCAAACGAAACTAAAATTCCATTTACTCGTCCATTTATCAAATATACTCCAACATGGCCTCGTTCATTTATGCCATCAAGCCAGAAGCAAAGAGAAATGATTGCTCATATGAAGCTTATACCTGTTAAAAGTCTTATAAAGGATAAAAAGCTTCTGCTTATAGACGACTCTATTGTAAGAGGCACACAGCTAAGAGAAACAACAGAATTTCTATACAAAAGTGGTGCTAAGGAGGTTCATATACGTCCAGCCTGTCCACCAATTATGTTTGGCTGTAAATATCTTAATTTCTCCCGTTCAAAATCAGAGCTTGACTTAATTACACGCAGAATTATCCAGAAGCGTGAGGGTGATAATGCAGATAATATGCTGTCTGATTATGCAGACCCAACAAGCCAGAATTACAAAGAAATGGTTGAGGAAATCCGTAAGGAGCTTAACTTTACTTCATTGCGTTATCATCGTCTTGATGATATGATTGAATCAATAGGTATTGAGCCTTGCAAGCTTTGCACATATTGCTTTAATGGTAAGGAATAAGGGTATAGCTATGAATTAACTAAAATATAAATCAAATCCTTGTCAGCCTTTGCGTTGGCAAGGGTTTTTTATTCATTATATACACAAGCATAGAAAAATATGATACAATACTGAAAATCACAATTTATTTTAGAAAAGGTGTTAATATGAAAATTGTAATTATAAATGGGCAGAATCATAAGGGCTCTACATATAATATTGCTAAAATGCTTGCCGATAAGGTAGGAGGAGATTTAACAGAGTTTTTTCTGCCAAGAGATTTTGGAGAGTTTTGTGTGGGCTGTAATGCCTGCTTTTCGATTGCAGAGGAAAAATGTCCTCATTATGAAAAGCTAAAGCCTCTGACTCAGGCTATGCTTGACGCAGATTTAATTATTCTTGCCAGCCCTGTATATTGCTATCACGCAACAGGAGCGATGAAGGTGTTTTTGGATCATTATGGCTATCAGTGGATGGTACATAGACCAAATGAAAAAATGTTTTCAAAGCAGGCAGTTTGCGTGGCTACTGCTGCTGGTGCTGGTATGAAATCGACTATGAAGGATATGGCTGATAGCTTGTTTTTCTGGGGAGTGCCCAAAGCATATAGGCTTGGTTTTGCTGTACGAGCAGTTTCATACAATACTGTAAACGAGAAAATCAAGGCTAAAATAGATAAAAAGACAACTGCATTGGCAAAAAAGATAAATAAGAGAAAAGACAGGGTTCGTGTTGGAATAAAAACAAAGGGCTTTTTCTTTATTATGCGTATGCTACATAAGGATGGTTGGAATAAGGTTGATGTAGATTACTGGAACGAAAAGGGTTGGTCAGATAAGAAAAGACCTTGGAAAAAATAATATGCTTTTCAGATGATTGATTGTTTTGTTCAGGTTAAAATTCAAGGTGTTTTTATGTGAAATTTGCTTGTTTAATTAATCTATTATATGAGCTGATGAATTATCTTTGTTGTAGCTTATAAGCAAAACATAAACGCTTGCGTTGGTTATTTTGACGAAGTTATTAAAATAAAGAAAAATGAATATGGCTAATTGTTGAAAATAATTCCTTGGTAGGGTATAATAATATACAGATTTATAAAATAGTGTATAGAGCTATTTTATTTACAAAATTTAATAATAAAGGAGTGGATGTAATGAACGCTGAAAAAGCAGTTGATGGAGCTTTGAGTATTGCTGAAAGAGCTTCGATTTCTTTGGAAATTCTTATTACAGGCTTCGTAGTTGTTTTTGCTGTATTGATTTTGCTTATATTGCTTATTACGCTGTATGGCAACATTGTTTCTAAGGCAGAAAAGGCTATATCTGATAAAAAGGCTGAAAAAGAAACAGCTGTAAAAGCAGAAAAGGCTGTAAAAGCACCTGTGCAAGCTGTAACACCTGTGTCAGCTCCTGTGCCAGCTAACGGTATTCCTGATGAGGTTATTGCTGTAATTGCAGCTGCCGTTGACGCAATGTATGGCGAAGGCACAGTAAAGGTAAAGTCCATTAAAAGAGTTCCACAATCTCGACCAGTTTGGAGTACTGCTGGAATTATGGAAAACACAAGACCGTTTTAATGTACTTTAATTTGTCAGAGAAAGGATTGATAATTTAATGGGAATTTTACAAGGCTTTTTAGATGCACTTGTGGGATTGTATCAGAGCTCGGGTCTTGCTACATTGGCTTGGCAGAACTATGTTATGATTTTAATATCCATAGTGCTACTCTATCTGGCTATTAAAAAAGAATATGAACCAATGCTGTTGCTACCAATAGCATTTGGTATGCTACTGGTAAACCTATATCCAGGTATTATGGAAGCTCCAACAACCGAGCTTATCGAAAGAGCAGTATATGAGGCTACACATGGTGGAGAAAAGCAAAGCTATGCTATCTCAATTATTAACGGAGTGGAATATTACAACGTGCCACAAAACGGTGGATTGTTCTATTACCTGTATCAGGGTGTTAAGCTTGGTATTTATCCACCACTTATTTTCCTTGGAATTGGTGCAATGACAGACTTTGGCCCACTTATCGCTAACCCAAAGAGCTTTATTCTTGGTGCAGCAGCACAGGTTGGTATATTTATTACATTTATCGGTGCTATAGTCATTGGCTTTACTCCTCAGGAGGCAGGTGCCATTGGTATTATAGGTGGTGCAGATGGCCCTACAGCTATCTATGTAACCTCAAAGCTGGCTCCACATTTGTTAGGCCCTATCGCTGTTGCAGCTTATTCATATATGGCATTGGTACCAATTATCCAGCCACCACTTATGAAGGCACTTACAACTAAAAAAGAGCGTGCAGTTGTTATGACTCAGCTAAGACCAGTTTCTAAGCTAGAGAAGATTGTTTTCCCTATATTGGTTATTATAGTTGTAGCTCTATTCTTACCAGATGCTGCTCCACTTGTAGGTATGCTTATGCTTGGTAACCTGTTTAAAGAGAGTGGTGTTGTAGACAGATTGTTTAAAACAGCACAAAACGAGCTTATGAATATTGTAACCATCTTCTTAGGTGTAACAGTAGGTGCCACTGCAAAGGGTACAGTATTCCTAAATCTTAAAACACTAGGAATTATCGGCTTAGGCTTGGCTGCATTCTGCGTAGGTACAATATTTGGTCTTGTTTTTGGTAAGCTTATGTATATTGCTACTAAGGGTAAGGTAAACCCACTTATCGGTAGTGCAGGTGTATCTGCTGTGCCTATGGCTGCTCGTGTATCTCAGAAGGTTGGACAATCAGAGAACCCAACAAACTTCCTTCTAATGCACGCAATGGGACCAAACGTAGCAGGTGTTATCGGCTCAGCTGTTGCAGCTGGTGTATTGATTGCTATTCTTGGTTAATCAAATCTATTACAAATAAAACACAAACAAAAATCCTGATTTGCATTTTCTGTAAATCAGGATTTTTTGAGCCTAAATACTGAAATTATTTATATGAGTCGTTGATTAAAAGATAGAGTAATTCGGGTTTGTAGGTGTGAGCTGTCGTTCACACTAAAGGCGAGATAGCTTAAAAGTTTTGATTAAACTTTTTCAAAAGATGCAACCAATTTGCAAAGCAAATTGATTGCGTAACCACCCACTATGTGGTTGGTTACATAAAATAATTGCCCTCGAGGGATTTTACGCAATCAATCCCTATGGGATTGGTTACATTAGGCAAAGCCCTTTAACTCATAGTTTTCCCTTAAAATGCCGTTTTCAACGGCATTTTAAAAAGAGAATTATGCGTTAAGGACTCCGTCTAATACAACCAATTTTGAAAAAAATTGATTGTCTAAACCTGCAAGGACTCTGTCCAAGCAATCAATTCCTTTGGAATTGGTTGCACCACCTGCCAGCCTTTAAAAAGGCTGGACCTAAACTTTACGTTTTTCGCTATCATCGTTTGTGGGTTAGCCCTACAAACCCAAATTCGTTTATTTGAATTTAGAGGTTAGTTAAAAAGAAAATAGTTCTATATAAATAATTTAAACAAAACTAAAAGCAGATTAATATTTTAAAAAAATTCAAAAAAATTTTCAAAAAAGTGTTGACAATATAATGTATGTTTGATATAATAACTATCGTCGCCTAAGGGTGAACATTAAATCGCAAATACGCGGATGTAGTTTAGTGGTAGAACTTCAGCCTTCCAAGCTGATCGTGTGGGTTCGATTCCCATCATCCGCTCCAACTACATCGCAAAGATGTACCATGCGCCAGTAGCTCAGCTGGATAGAGCAACTGCCTTCTAAGCAGTAGGTCAGGGGTTCGAGTCCCTTCTGGCGCGCCAAGTATGGTGGGTATAGCTTAGTTGGTTAAAGCGCCAGTTTGTGGCACTGGAGACCGTCGGTTCGAATCCGACTATCCACCCCATTCGATTCATTAGCTCAGTTGGCAGAGCACTTGACTTTTAATCAAGGTGTCCGGAGTTCGAATCTCCGATGAGTCACCAATAACCGCACAGGTAGCACGCTTGTGCGGTTATTTGCTAACTAAAGTAAATATTGGGTTGTCGCCAAGCGGTAAGGCAACGGACTTTGACTCCGTCATCCCGTGGGTTCGAATCCCGCCAACCCAGCCAAAAATCGTAGTGGGGGATACTAAGTCCCCTGCTACTCAAAAACGGAACTAGTTCCGTTTTTTCTATATCCAGTAACATAATAATTTAACCTACTCAACGCTAAGACCGACTCACGCAATACTGCGATTTATGAGTTTGCACTTCTGAGGTCATCACGACTTTCATTGTTTAGCCATAGCGAAAGGATTTTACAGTACCATAGATGTAAAATCGTTTTATGAGCGTATTAATCAGAGCAATGCTCTTACCCAGCTAGTCCAAGTAGCAACTTTAAGTTTTTTGCAGAAAACTAAGTTGGCACGCTAACTAACCAACATATCTTAATTTTACAGATAGAGGTTGGTAGGCTCTTAGAGCAACCTAACTGCTAACGCATTAGGTGTCAAGGCGATACTATTAGGACAGACCCTTTGTATAGTTATTATGTTCTGGGGATTTAATTTTTAGGTTTGAAACAAAAAAGAAAGTTCATACAACCCAACTGCTAAAAGAGTGTACGAACTTATCTTGACAAATCTATAAAAACCCTGTATTATATACAGAGAATAAATAGCGTTCACAAGTTATTATGAGTTCTGAACTAACTCTAATAGCGTATGCCTACTGAATGTTTGGCGACATTTGGTAGGCTGTGGATGCTTTATTTTTTTGTTTACAAGAATATTATACCACTAATCAATTCAATAGTCAACGCTTTTTGTCTTAATCACAGCCAAAAAGAGAGATTATAACATTAATTTGCGATTTTAGAAAATTCGCTTAATGATGTTTCTATTTTAGAAAATGTGTTATTCCAAAAACGGAACTGGTTCCGTTTTTAATATTCCCCCACAGAAGAAGTAATACAATACATATAAAGGAGTTGTATTTATGGCACAGATTGAATTATACATCGAGGACGATATAAAGAATAATGCAGAACAAGCTCTAAAGGAAATGGGACTTGATATACCCACTGCAATAACGATGTTTTTGGTAAAAGTAGGTAGAGAAAAACGCATTCCTTTTGAAGTTACTGCTGATGACCGATACTAATAACAAAAGATTATTTTCACACACTAATAGTATTTACCAAACTAAAACAAAAAAAGAAGCCTGATAGAGCATTAAAACTCTATCAGGCTTCTTTAGTTACAAGTTTTCAAAAAACGGAACTGATTCCGTTTTTTGCTTTGGTTGTTTTATTGTCTTGCTTTGCTTCGTCCTATACTCCTTATAGTGTTCTCTAGTGTAGCATAATCTTTAGCTTGAACCCTGATAATAGAGTCAGAGCTTTCCTTAATGAAGCTCAATCCGTCCTTAATGTTATCAGGTAACTTTGAGAA
>JAXJTP010000142.1:0-1885 GCA_036309525.1 Acutalibacteraceae bacterium
ATCAACTTATATGATTTCAAGTCACATTGTCAATATAAATACACACAAGAGATTTGAATATAAGAGAACAGTATTAGAGTGAATGGAGAGATTATTATGATGAATAAGATAAAAAATTTAAGTAAGAAAACAAAGGTTATATTACTTGCAGTTTGCCTTATTGTGATAGCTGGTGTAGGTAGTGTTATTACAGCCTGTACTAACGCTAAGCCTGATGACAGTGCTGATGGCAATAAAACAGTTGCAACAGAAAGTGCTACCAAACCAACCGAACAGGCTACCGAGAAACTTACCGAGGAAATAACAGAAAAGCCAACAGAAAAGCCAACAGAAAAGAAAGACAAGGAAAACAAAACAGAAGAAGCCACTATCGTTCAGACTACTACCACAATCGTTGGTGACAATCAGAATAACAGTAGCAACAACAATTCAAACAATAACACAACAAACAACATCAACACAGGTACAGCCACTCAGAGCAAGCCTGTGAACAATAACAAGCCTAACAATACAACAACTACTCCATCAAAGGTATGGCACGAAGCTGAATACAAAACAGTACACCACCCAGCAGAAACTAAAAAGGTTTGGGTAGTAGACCAAGAGGGTTATACTTATGAAGAACCTATATACGAGGAACACGATAGAACAATATGTAACAACTGTGAAATTGATATTACTGATAACTGTACTGCCCATATGAAGCAACACGCTCTTAATCGTGAGTCAGCTAGTTATCGCAATGAATGGATAGAAATCCAAGTTGGAACAAAAACAATCACAGTAGAAGAAAAAGGACACTGGGAAACTCAAGTAGTAAAAGAAGCTTGGGACGAACAAGTGCTAATAAGAGAAGCTGGGTACTATTGATTGACCTACATCATTTAATAACCACTCCCCTATTTTAAGCAGAGCAAAAGCTCTGCTTTATTTTTTGCCTATAACTCAAGTGGCAGGTAAATTACTCCAATCCTTTGTTGACCTCCTTACCTGCCACTATTTGTATAACTGTTATTTATTTTCTTTTGGATATAAAATAATTTTTTAATTTAAGGAGAGAAAGATGAATTTAATATTTATAATAATTATTGTTGTTTTAACATTAGTTGATGTTATTTTATTTGTGTTATTAGCAAAGTCATATAGACTGTATATCAATATGCAGACAACAATTACTATGTTAAAAGCACAAGTGGAATATTACAGAGAACAACTGGAAAGCAAGTAGATTAACAGAAAGGAGAATGCTAATTCCTCCCATAGCTTAAATACATTAAGAGGAATTGCCTAAATATTATGAATTTGTATGATTACATTCTCAAAGTGTTATCAAATAATAATAAAACTGTAAACGATATTCACTGGATTGGTAATGATAAATATAAAATCCCTATAAATGATTTTTTTATGTTGGCTAAAAGAACAGAACAACTTAATAATTCAGGGACAATATTAAGTCTTTATTATCCTATTGATGTACTTATAGTAGGAGATGGTTGGTGGTTAGAATATGATGACATCACAGATAGTTGTGATATTCAGTTAAAATTTTGCACTCCACCTTTAGAACCTGAAAACACATTTATAATATCATCACTTTCTCCAAATGATGATTATCCTAAAATAAAATCACAACTAATTGAGGTAGGTGAAATTCGTTTATGTAATGCGATTGCAAGTTCGCCTAAATGGCTATCAGAATTAATTGAATTTGAGAAATTCTTAAAAAAATATAACAATTTTAAATAATAAGTATTTTATAAAAAAGGTAGGTGCAATAATATGACACTCAAAATATGCAAACACATTAAAACAGCATATACGGACTATTATTGATTAATAAACCACAAGTCAAATATATATCCTATTCAAGAGCAATCCAAAA
>JAXJTP010000143.1:0-16703 GCA_036309525.1 Acutalibacteraceae bacterium
GGGCAACGCCCTTTAACTCATAGTCTGTCTCTAAAAATGCCGTGTACACGGCATTTTTAATAATCACGAGAAGTTTAGGGCGTTGCCCTAAAAACCCATAAGGGCTTTGCCCTTAACCCACCACCCTTGAAAAAGGGTGGACCCAAACTTTACGCTTTTCTCTATTCGGGTTTGTGCGTAACTCCCCTACAAACCCAAATTTACTCTTACGACAAATCAAGTGAGTTAGTATATTCTGCACCATGGTCTACAATGTACTGCTTTCTGCCTGCAAGATTATCGCCAAGCAGAATATCAAACATCTGTGAGGTTTTCTCGGCATCATCTGACAATACCTTGATAAGTCTGCGTGTTGCTGGGTTCATTGTTGTCAGATTCATCATTTCTGGTTCGTTTTCACCAAGACCCTTTGAACGCTGTATTGTGAATTTTTCATTGCCAATCTCTTTTATGAATTTTTCCTTTTCCTGCTCAGTATATGCAAAATATACATTCTTTTTAGTTGTGATTTCGTAAAGAGGTGATTCAGCTATAAACACCTTGCCAGCCTCAATAAGGTCTGGTGTAAGGCGATAAATCATTGTAAGTAAAAGTGTACGAATTTGGAAACCGTCTACATCGGCATCGGTACAGATAATAACCTTGTTCCATCTAAGTAAATTAATATCAAAGCTTGCAAGCTCCTTATTTGCCTTTGAGGTTACCTGCACACCACAGCCAAGCACCTTTATAAGGTCGGTTATAATCTCACTTTTAAAGATTTTATTATAGTCAGCCTTCAGACAGTTAAGAATTTTACCTCTTATTGGAATAATAGCCTGAAAATCAGGGTCACGAGCCTGTTTACAGGCACCAAGAGCAGAGTCACCCTCTACTATAAATACCTCTCGGATTGAAGTGTCTTTACTTCTGCAATCAACAAACTTTGCAACACGGTTTGTCATATCCATATTGCTTGTAAGCTTCTTTTTAAGGTTTGCTCTGGTTTTCTCTGCATTCTCTCGGCTACGCTTATTTACTAAAACCTGATTTGCAATCTTTTCGGCGTCAATAGGGTTTTCGATAAAGTAAATTTCAAGATTATGACGGAAAAGCTCAATCATAGCCTCCTGAATACCCTTGTTGTTAATAGCCTTTTTAGTCTGGTTTTCGTATGATGTAACACTTGAGAATGATGAAACAACAGCAACCAAGCAGTCAAGAACATCCTCGTCCTTTATCTGGCTTTCTGATTTGTTATACTTATTATTAGTTTTTAAGTACTGATTAATTATATATTTAAAAGCATTTCTTACAGCCTTGTCTGGTGCACCACCATACTCAAGATAGCTTGAGTTATGATAATACTCGGTAAGTGACACCTGATTTGAAAAAGCAAAGGCTATATTGATTTTAGTTTTATACTCTGGCTTGTCGGCTCTGTCACGAGCCATTTTCTCTGCACTCCAGCTTTGTACAGCTGTAATTGAGTTTTCGCCTACAATTTCCTGTACATGGTCAACAATACCATTTACATAGTTGAAAACCTCTTCCTCAAGCTTGCCATTTACCTGATTTCTGAAAATAAAGTTTACACCTGCATTTACAATAGCCTGACGCTTGATCATATCTCTGTAATAATCAGCTGTAACATTTATATCTGTAAAAACCTCAAGATCTGGTTTCCAACGGATTTTTGTGCCTGTATCCTTCTTTTTGTACTCTTCCTTTTTTAAGCCACCTATATTTTCACCCTTTTCAAAGTGCAGGCTGTACTTAAAGCCATCACGCTTAACCTCTGCGTCCATCCACTCTGAAGCATACTGAGTAGCACACAAGCCTAGTCCGTTAAGACCAAGTGAATACTCGTAGTTTTCGCCCTCAGAATTATTATACTTACCACCTGCATACAGCTCACAGAAGGTTAAATCCCAGTTGTATCTGCCCTCTTTTTCATTGTAATCAACAGGTATACCTCTACCATGGTCCTCTATCTCTACAGAGTTATCCTCATATCTTGTTATAATAATCTCTCTGCCGTGTCCCTCTCTTGCCTCGTCAATAGAGTTTGAGAGAATTTCAAAGATAGAATGCTGACAGCCCTCTATGCTGTCAGAGCCAAAAATTACGGCTGGTCTTTTTCGTACTCTGTCTGCACCCTTAAGCACCGTTATACTTTCGTTGCTGTATTCTGGTGTTGCTTTCTTCCTAGCCATCATTTCACCTTATTTCTTTCCCTTTAATTTTTCAATTTTATCCCTTAAATATGCTGCGTGCTCAAACTCAAGTAGCTTTGCAGCAGCCTTCATTTCCTTTGTTAATGCTTCGATAAGCTTCTGCTTTTCTTCCTTTGTCAGTCGCTTACCCTTTGAATTATACACATCGTCATCGCTGTGCTTGGAAATTTCAAGCACCTCTGCAACCTTTTTGGTAATAGTTTTTGGTGTGATGTTGTGTTCTATATTATATGCGTGCTGAATAGCTCGTCTACGCTCGGTTTCCTTTATAGCCCTTTCCATCTGGTAGGTTACTTCATCTGCATACATAATAACAGTACCCTGTGAATTTCGTGCTGCACGACCTATTGTCTGAATAAGTGAACGTTCACTACGCAGAAAACCAGCCTTGTCAGCATCTAAAATTGCAACAAGCGAAACCTCTGGAATATCCAAGCCCTCTCTTAAAAGGTTGATACCAACAAGAACATCAAACTCACCCAATCTTAAATCTCGGATAATTTTCATTCTCTCCACAGTGTCAACATCGTGGTGCATATATCTTACCTTTATGCCCATTGTTTCAAAATATGTGGTTAAGTCCTCTGCCATTTTCTTGGTAAGAGTTGTTACAAGTGTGCGTTCCTTTTTAGCTACTCTTATATTAATTTCAGAAACCAAGTCGTCCATCTGTCCGTCAATTGGTCTTACCGAAATTTCAGGGTCAAGTAAGCCTGTTGGACGAATAACCTGCTCTGCAATTATCTGTGATTTTTCAAGCTCTAAATCACCAGGAGTAGCACTTACAAAAACAGCCTGATTTATTCTTTCGTAGAATTCATCAAAATTCAGTGGACGGTTATCAAGTGCTGACGGTAATCTGAAGCCATATTCAATAAGATTTTCCTTTCTGGCTCTGTCACCAGCAAACATACCACGCACCTGTGGCAGGGTAACGTGTGACTCATCTACAAATAACAGAAAATCCTTTGGGAAATAATCAAGCAAGGTATACGGAGATGAGCCTGGCTCTCTGCCTGAAAGCACTCTTGAATAGTTTTCGATACCAGTGCAAAAGCCTATTTCCTCAAGCATTTCAATGTCATAGCGTGTGCGTTGGTCTATTCGCTGTGCCTCTAAAAGCTTTCCCTTTTCTTCAAAGAATTTTTTTCTTTCCTCAAGCTCTGCCTCAAGCTCCTTTATTGCTCTGAACATTTTATCCTTTGGCACAATATAGTGCGAAGCTGGATAAACTGCTGCGTGCTTTAGCTGACCTAACAGCTCGCCTGTCAGTGCGTTAATCTCTGTAATTCTATCTATTTCATCGCCAAAAAACTCAACCCTTATAATTTTACCCTCGCTATTAGCTGGATAAATTTCTACAACATCTCCTCGCACTCTGAATTTGTTACGGGTAAAGTTTATGTCGTTTCTTTCGTATTGTAATTCAACTAATTTTCTTAACAGCTCATCTCGTGACTTTTCCATACCAGGACGAAGAGAAATAACCATATTACGGTAATCAATAGGGTTACCCAAGCTATAAATACAGGATACACTTGCTACTATTATAACATCTCGTCTTTCAGAAAGTGCAAGTGTAGCACTGTGGCGTAGCTTGTCTATTTCGTCATTGATTGAGCTATCCTTCTCGATATAGGTATCGGTATGGGCAATATATGCCTCTGGCTGATAATAATCGTAGTAAGAAACAAAATATTCAACTGCATTTTCTGGGAAAAACTCCTTAAACTCGCTACAAAGCTGTGCAGCCAAGGTTTTGTTATGAGCAAGCACAAGTGTAGGGCGATTTTCTCTTGCTATAATATTAGCCATAGTAAAGGTTTTACCCGAGCCTGTTACACCAAGCAGAGTTTGCTCCTTGTTGCCCTGCTCGATAGATTTACATATTGTATCAATAGCCTGTGGCTGGTCACCTGTTGGCTGATATTCGGAATGAAGTATGAATTTATCCATAGGCTCCTCCTTTTCTTGCCTTACGATTACTATATTTTTAATTCAGCTTAGAAATCATCATAATTTTCAATAGCATTATCTATGTTATCTAAAAAGAAGTCATAAAAATTATCGTTTACCTTAATAACACCGTCTTTATCATAACAGCTCCAGGATACTACTTCTTTAGTTACAACATCAATACAATGAACATATTCATCGCAGTTTTCTATAACCAATAAATTTTCTGGCAATCCGTATTCTCTTTCTTCTAATGTTTTATCTACAAGCATAGCAGAGCCATTAAAGCCGTATCCCAAAAACTCAAACAAAAAGCCACCCCAGCCAAATGTTTTTAGAAACCACACATATTCCTCTGGTATTTTAAAGCCTAAATCACTCTCGGCTTTCTCTAATTCTTCATCAGTTGGGTATCTCTTAAAAAATGCATCTCCAAAAATTTCTTCATTAGAGTTAATCAATTCTAAAATTTTATCCTTCATTTTATTTCACCTATCTTCATTTATAAAATGGATTTAATATTACATTTTATGCAAAACAAAGCCACATTAAAGTATATCACATAAAAATAAAAAAGTATAGATAAAAAGAGAACATCAGTTCTTTTAATTACCTACACTTTTTGTATATATCTTATACTATCAGCTCATCCATAAAGCCTGATTCCTTCAATGAAACATAATCGTCATCTGCAACTATAATATGGTCTAATAATACTACATCAATAAGCCTTAAGGACTGATATACTTTGTTAGTGGTAAGTATATCTGCATTAGATGGCAAGGCAATACCACTTGGGTGATTATGTGCAAGCACTGCAAATTTTGCATTATACTGTACTGCCAGCTCAATTACCTTACGCACATAAACCTCACAGGCTGAAACCGAGCCTTTATTTACAACTCCACAAAACACCTCTTTATGCTTGCTATCTAACAGCAACAGCACCACAGCCTCGTAATCTCTGCCCACAAACTTATGCTTCAGCTTTTCTCCTGTGTTATCTATGTCAATTATTTTATCCTTATTATTGTGCTTATCCTCCATATACATTCTGCATATCTGTGGAATAAGCTTTAAATATATAGCACAGTTTTCGCTTATACCCTGCTCCTTAAGCTTATCAATAGGTGCGTCAAATACAGCTGAAATTGAACCAAAGCTATCTATAAGCCTATGTGCAATTGGGTTTGTGTCTTTTCGTGGAATAGCATAGTACAGCATAAGCTCAAGCACCTCGTGAATTTCTAAGCTGTCAAAGCTATTATCCAAAAACTTTTTCCTTAATCTGTCTCTATGTCCATTATGTGGATTATCAGCCATATTAACACCTACCCTTCATCAGATTTTTATACATTTTGATTATAATACATACCTTTAAAAATTAAAAGCAGAAAATTAAATTTTCACAATAAATACACCTAAAACTTATCAGAATAAAAATTTGTAGGATACACATAATATTTTTAAGGAGTGATTTTTGTGAACAGTGATACTATTAATCTGCTAAAGGAATGTAATGCTGGCTGTAAGAGTGCCACAAATAGTATGGAGCAGGTGCTTGGCTATGTAGAGGATAATAAGCTAAAGGATATTATCAACGACTATAATCAAAAGCATATAAAGCTAGGCGATGAATGTCATAGTCTGCTTAACAAATACGGTAGCAACGAAAAGGACCCTCAGACCATGGCTAAGGCTATGAGCTTTATTTCTACCGAGATAAAAATGATGACAGACAACAAAACAAAAAAGGCTGCAGAAATTATGATGGACGGCTGTAATATGGGAATTAAAAGTGTAAGTGGATATATGAATCAATATTCACACGCTAACCCCGAAAGCGTATCAATGGCTAACAAAATAGTAAAGCTTGAGCAAAGCTTTATGGAGGATTTACGTAGCTTTCTTTAAAGGGTAGCCTAACATAAAAAGCACTGCATTTTACCCTGTAGCATTGGCTTTGCAGGTAAAATTCAGTGCTTTTTAAAGCGATTTCTGATTTATATTATTTAAATATCCATTCGCTTATTTTGTCGCCCTTTACCATATAGCTTTTTTGTGCAAGCCTTGCAAGTGGTGTGTCGCTATATGAGTCGGAGTAAAACTCCTCTATTATAGTATCCCTTGGATATTTTTCGTAAAGTCTGTTTACCTTTTCTTCTCCGTGGCAGTTTTCGCCTGTGTATTTGCCTGTTTTTGGGTCAACTCTGCTCGCCATAAGATATTTAATACCTAGCATTTTACAAGGAAGCTCAAGCAAAAATTCAGGTGAAGCAGAAATTATAAGATCATCCTCTCTCTGCTGTTCCTTATACCATTGCTTTATGTTTTTTATTTTATCCTGCCAGAATGCAGTAACATCGTTTTCTACATCACAGCAGGTTAAAAAATCATACATTTTTTCCTTAAACTCTGTTTTTGTACCCTTTTTAAGCACATAAAATCTGGTAGCACCTGCAATCAGCTTTGGAAGCTTAGTTATAGCTTTAGGGTGCTTTTTTAAGCAGTACAAATAAAAATCTGCTGTACTGTCGCCTCTGTAAATAGTGTTATCAAAATCATAAACATTCATTCTGTTTTCTCCTAAATATAGATTATAGAATAAGTATAAAGAAAAAATCTCTATTTTTCAATTAATTTCTTCAAAAAATTCACATCTTGTTAATTATAACCTCGTTAAAATATAGTAGAATATATATAATAATAGAATAGGAGAAATCTATGTTTGGATATTTAAAACCCTACAAACCGTATTTACTTGTAAAGGATTATGAGCTTTACAAAAGTGTATATTGTGGTTTATGCAAAAAGCTTTCAGAAGAATATGGTATGCTGGCAAAAATGGTTTTAAGCTATGATTGCACGTGCTATGCATTGCTTGCTATGGGATTAAAAGGTAAAAAAGAAAGAGTAACCCGAAAGCACTGCACCTGTAATCCACTAAAAAAATGCTTATATTGCGTTGATGGCACAGACGAGCTTAGCTTAGCTGCTGCAATTACAGTTGTAACTGTTTATTATAAGCTTGAAGATGACATAAAAGACAGCTCATTTATAAAAAGTATACCCTCACGCCTTCTAAAACCGATTGCATCATCGTGGCGTAAAAGGTCCTTAAAGAAATACCCTGAGGTAGATAAAATTGTAGGTGAGCTTAACGAAAATCAGCACACAGCAGAGCAGTCAAAAAATCCAACTATAGATGAATCAGCTGAGCCTACTGCTATTATGATGAAAAAGCTTATGCTATTACTTGCAAATACAGATACTGAAAAGGCTGTGTTTGGTGAGTTTGGTTATTTTTTAGGCAAGTGGGTCTATCTTATGGACGCTGCTGATGATTACGAAAAGGATTTAAAGCAAGGTAGCTTCAATCCATTTGTACATACTCTTAAAGATAAACAGCTTTCTCAGCAGGAGCAAAACGAATATATCAATAAAACTATCAATGTAACAGCAAGCCGAGCTATATCTGCATTTAATCTTATGGAGATAAATACATTTATCGGAATTGCAGATAATCTTGTAAATTTAGGCTTAGGAGATATGCAAAAGAAAATCATATTTGATAAACATAAAAAAGCGATAAGAAAGAGGCAAAAGTTATATGAATGATCCTTACAAGGTTTTGGGAATATCGCCAAACTCAACCGATGAAGAAATTAATAAAGCATATAAAAGGCTGGCTAAAAAATACCATCCCGATTATTACATAGATAGCTCTTTAGCTGGTCTTGCTACTAAAAAAATGCAGGAAATTAATATAGCCTACGACCAGATTCGCAAACAAAGAGCAGAAAATATAAACAACTATGGCAATAATAATTTCAATAATAATTATTATAACAACAATTACAACAATAATTACAATAACAGCTATGCAGGTAGCACAACATATTACGACGTGCGTATGATGATACAATCAGGTAGAATATCCGACGCCGACCAGATTCTAAGTGGTGTACCTACTTCTAACAGAAATGCAGAATGGCACTTTTTAAAGGGTACTATTCTTTACAGAAAGGGCTGGTCAGACCAAGCCTTTCAGCATTTCAAGCAGGCACGTGATATGGATCCGAATAATATGGAATATGCTGCAGCTATTAATGAAATACTTGCCAGACAAAATGGTAATTTTGGTGGCTATAGCAATGGTAAAGCATTCACCGAAAAGGAGAGCTATAAACTTGATTGCTTGAGCTGTGACGATTGCTGTGACAATAGTGCAGATAATAGTATGCATGGCTGTGATGATATATGCACAACACTTTGCTGGTTGGACTTTTGCTGTGAATGTGCAGGAGGCGACTGTATAGACTGTTGCTAAGGTATTTTTATGAAGAAAAAAACATTTAATATCGCTCTTTGTGGTCTTATATCTGCACTTGGTGTAGTAATAATGATGATAACAGCTATTATTCCTACTACAACCTACGCAATGCCTGCAATGGCAAGCCTGTTATTAACAGTTATAGTAATTGAAACAGACAAAAAATGGGCATTAGCGTCTTATTTTGTAGTCAGCGTATTGTCACTTTTATTAGTACCCGACAAGGAGTCTGTTGCATTTTATATTCTCTTTTTTGGCTACTACCCTATCTATAAACAGATTATAGAATCAAAGATTAAACACCTATGGCTACAATGGCTGTTAAAAATACTTGTATTTTCTATATCAGCTATAATTATATATTTTATTGCAATACTTATTTTAGGTGTGCCTGCTGACGAATTTACTGTTTTCGGCATAAACGTGCCCTTACTTTTTCTGATTGCTGGCATAGCTGTATTTATAATTTTTGACCGTGCAATGACAAGGGTGATTGTAGCCTATGTAATTAAATTAAGAAAAAAGCTTTTTGGTAAATTGACAAAGTGATAATATGGCTTAGTGCTAATTAATTTAAACCAGATTTAAATATATATAAATTAAACGCTTCTGATATGTACAGTGTACAGCTATCAGAAGCGTTTGTTATATTAAATTAGTATAAGCTTATCTACCTTTTATTTTCAGCTTAATAACTACTATACAAAAAACTGAGCCTACAAGCAGGCTCAGTTTTTATAATTCTGTATTATGTTTTTAAAATACCAGCATATAAGCAAAGCCTTTTGAATTTTTAATTATCAAAAGCTCTATAAAACAAACTCAAGCATTTATTCTATAACCTGATAATAATATTAAATACCGATCACATTCAAAAAGCCTTATAAGTATATATCACACTACTAAAGATATGACTATTAGCAGGATGTTTCTTTAAGAATAGCAACTATGTGCTTCATAGACTCTCTAAACTCAGCATTATTATCATTTTTGAAAATAAGCAGATCATCTTTAATGTCAGGGTTGTTAAGATTTTCTGGTATTGAGAAATTACAGCCTGCAATATACTTGTCCCAGTTTGCAAGCTTCCATGTATCTCTGTCAGAGTTTCTTGCTATCATACGCTGATGAACAATTTCAGGTGATGTCTGTACCCAGATTACAACCAGCTTTGCACCCTTTTTAGCTAGCATTGCCTTAAGGTTGTTAATATACTCCATATCTCTTATTTCTCTTGTAAATGGAGCATTAATAAGAACCATATCATTATACTCAAGTGCATCTAAAGCTAAATCAATTACACATTCGTACTCGTAATCTCTGATATGCTCCTCAAAGAAGTCACTGCTTCTATTGTAAGGCTGATTAGCAACTACAAAAATTTGCTTTGACAATGGAATAAGTGTGTCTTTATCAAGATACACTATATTTTTCAGCTCTTTTGAAAGCTCCTTAGAAATATGTGTTTTTCCACAGGCAGGTGGTGACGTAACCAAAATTAATTTTTTACCCATTTTCTTCCTCCGAATTTATATTTAAAATATTTTAAGTCTTATAATATATAACTCTATTATTATAACATAAAGTTTAGAGTTTTTCCATAGAAATAAAATTTATTACAGAAAATGATAAATTTTATATATTCTAATGTTTTAAAAAACATTAGCTATGTATTATCTGAATCTAAAACATCAGCAAACGATTACTTTTAATTATACATATAAACCATAAAAATTGTCAATACTTAAAATTCAAAAGAGGGTAATTACAAACTAAAAAAATGTTTGCAATAGCCCTCTGTTAATAAGCTACCATTTATAAATGATTTGTTTTTCATAATGTTAAGGGTGGGTACCTTCCATAAATTTTATGATAGCTTCTTCTGCATCTAGCTGTGTTTGCAAATGAGAATGAAATAAAATCTTTCCGTCTTCATTTGTTGCATAAAAAGGGAAGGAGACGTCATCAAAAAACAACTCGAATTTTCCTAATACAGACTGTCCGTGTATAACTGGGAAGTCATTATTGCTTTTGAAGTCTAAATCAAGTGAACTGCTAAGTACTACTGGAAAACGATTTTTCAAATTCTCATAAAGCTTAATAACATCAGTATCCACAGTTTATCACTCCTTTTTAAATTAATGGTTTTTAAGCAGTATTTTATTAACATTACTATAACACATTTAATTGCAACATACAATCAGCTTAGCTTTTAAGCTTAAAATAGAGCTATTGTAAATTAAAAATGTTTACAATAGCTCTTCTTCACTACAATAATATTTAAAAATTATTTATTTTTAATTTCGCTATACCTTTACATTAAATGCATTCATTTGAGGATATACACCAGACTGTGCAAGCTCCTCTTCTATTCTTAAAAGCTGATTATATTTTGCTACACGCTCAGATCTGCTTGGGGCACCTGTTTTTATCTGACCAGTATTAAGTGCAACAGCAAGGTCGGCTATTGTTGTATCCTCGGTTTCGCCTGAGCGATGAGAGGATATTGCTGTATAGCCTGCCTTATGAGCCATTTTAATTGCCTCTAAGGTTTCTGAAACAGTACCAATCTGATTTAGCTTTATAAGAATTGAATTACCACAGCCTTTTTCTATTCCCTTTTTCAGTCTTTCGGTATTGGTTACAAACAGGTCATCACCCACAAGCTGTACCTTATCGCCAAGCTGTGCAGTAAGGCTTTGCCAGCCTCGCCAATCCTCCTCGTCTAAAGCGTCTTCGATTGAAATAATAGGGTATTTCTCAACAAGAGACTTCCAATAGCTGATAAGCTGTTCTGAGGTGAACTTCTTACCTGATTTCGGCATAATATATTCACCCATTGTTCCACTTTTCCATTCGCTTGACGCTGCGTCAATAGCAATCATAAAATCCCTTACAGGCTCATAGCCTGCCTGCTTTACAGCCTCTAGTATATACATTATTGCTTCTTCATCATTGGCAAGGTTTGGTGCAAAGCCACCCTCGTCCCCAACTGAGGTAGCAAGCCCCTTTGATTTTAAAAGCTTTGCAAGTGCATGAAAAACCTCTGCACACCATCTTAAGCCCTCTTTAAAGGATGTAGCACCAACTGGCATTATCATAAATTCCTGAATATCAACGGTATTAGTTGCGTGTGCACCACCATTAAGAATATTCATCATAGGCACAGGCAATCTATTACCCGAAACACCACCCAAAAATCTATACAAAGGCATATTCATAGCCTTTGCAGCTGCTCTGGCTGTAGCTATTGATACTGCTAAAATAGCGTTTGCACCTAAATTTGATTTATCCCTTGTACCGTCTGCATTTATCATAGCATTATCAACTGCATAAGTATCAAACGCATTCATACCTGTTATAGTAGCATTTATTATTGTGTTTATATTATTTACAGCCTTAGAAACACCCTTACCAAGGTATCTTAAATCTCCATCTCTTAGCTCAATAGCCTCAAATTCTCCAGTAGAAGCACCACTTGGTGCAGTGCCTCTGCCTACAGCTCCACAGGTAAGGTACACCTCAGCCTCAACTGTTGGATTACCTCTTGAGTCTATAATTTCTCTTCCTATAACCTTTTGAATCTGCAAATATTGCATTTTAACCTCTCCTTCACTAATACTTCAATAAAGCCTTATACTAATAAATGTTTAAACGGCAGAACAGATTGTTGAGCAAATTTGCTCAACAAAAATAATGACGCAAGCAAAGTGTTTAAATAGGTATTAGTATTTTATTGCTTATATTAGTTTAGGTTGTTTTTCTTATGATTATTCAATAATTGAAAATTGTACACTTAGATTTGTACTTATAAAAGGCTACAGTCCTCACATTTTCTATGCTGTTTTACAAATTTGCTTATTTCATCTATTGTAGAGTTTGCACCGTCTGATATACAGAGTACAGGCAACAAGGAGCCTAATCTGTGCTGTCTGCCCTTTTCATATAAAGCCTGAACAAAATATTCATCGCTTAATGAATATGGCTTTATATCCTTATAGCTTTCACTTAATGCTACAACGTAATTATAAAAAACTCTGCCACCCTGACAAACAGCAGGCTTTGTAGCTGTAAATAAAACTGTACTATCCTCAAGTGGTAATTGCATTTTTATTTTTTCAGTAGCAATAACAATACTACAGCTTCTGAGTGCTGACAAATCCTTTTTTAACATCAGCACTGCACCCGTATTCGTTATAACCTGTTTATATATTTTATAATAATCATTTGTAGCATCAGTTACCACTGTTATGTTGTCAGAGTATTTAACAAGAGTATTTATAAGCTCAGTTTTTCTTCCTTGTGGGTCATATACACCTATATTTAAACTGCTAAAATCCTCAGAGGCTCTTTTTATAACCTCAATGGCTGTATTTTCTGCTATTCTCTCCTTTAAAGCATTAGTTGTATATCTTTTTACACCACAATCAGGTGGAATATTTATGTTAGCATTGCAAAGAATATTATTTTTTTCGTTACCAGCCAGCTTACTTATTACACTCCAGTTTGTTTTTTTACTATACTTATAATAAATTATATGAACCAGCTGTATATTGTTATATTTAATAACCTCAAGATTAGTTTTATCTCGCTTTAAAAGCTTAAAACGCTTTCTATTATCTGCGTAATCCTTTATAGTAAGCACTGTTAACATACTTATACCTCCCTTACAGTTATAAATATATATGAAGGCTACTGTTTTTTTATGATTGAGAAGCTGTTATGAGGGTATTTAATACAAATTTTAACAGGGAACTATAATTTTTATAAAAATTTTGTAAACCCCTTTTACAAAATATATAAATGTAGTATAATTAATAATATATCTGTACTTCTATTTAAGGAGTGAATGTAATGAGTGAAGAAATTAAGAAAACAAAGGTCAGATTAAAAATATGTGGTAATCAGTTTTTGATTACTGCTGATGAGAGTGAACAATATATTCAGAAAATTGCAAAAATAGTAGATGAACGTATTAAATATTTAGATGACAGCGACCCTAAGCTGTCTTTGCATATGGCTACAATTGTTGCTGCACTTAATTATTGTGACGAGCTTGAAAAAGAGCGTGTAATAACACGAGAGCTGATTAAAAAGGCTGGCGATTGCGAGGCAATAGCAAAGGACGCTACCTTCAGACTTAACAAGCTTATTATCGAAAATGCACAGCTACGAGAAGAAAAGGCTGGATTACACAAGGTAATTGCAGATTTAAAAGCCGAAGCATACACAGAGGAGCCTGTAAAGCCATCTGACAGCAACAGCAAAAAGGCTGACTCTATAAAGCCTATGCTTAATAAAATTAACACAAGCAACGCTGACGAAACTGTTACCGATGAGGATTTTCTTAATATACTTGACGGAGAGAATAATTAATTATGAAAAGCTTTGAAATCTTAGCACCCGCAGGCTCTATGGAAGCATTAATTGCCGCCGTAAGATCGGGTGCTAATGCTGTATATGTGGGTACTACCCAATTTGGTGCAAGAGCATCAGCTAAAAATTTTGACTATAACGAGCTAAAAGAGGCAGTAGAGTTTTGCCATAGCAGAGGAGTAAAGCTGTATTTAACAATGAATACACTTATTACCGACAACGAGCTACCTAAAGCATTAGAAATGGCTAAGCAAGCCTATCAGCTACAAATTGACGCAATAATTGTGCAGGACGTGGGCTTTGCTTCTTTATTGCATAGGGCTATGCCAAAGCTACATCTGCATGGCTCAACACAAATGAGTATACACACTCCACAGGGTGCTAAGCTTCTATATGAGCTTGGCTTTACCAGAGTTGTGCTTTCACGAGAAATGACCAGAAATGAAATTATAGAGGTTGCAAAGCTCTGCCCTATTGAGCTTGAGGTATTTGTACACGGTGCATTATGTATGAGTGTATCTGGACAATGCTATTTCAGCTCACTGCTTGGTAGCAGAAGTGGTAACAGAGGGCAATGTGCTCAAACCTGTAGATTGCCTTTTATGGTTGAAAATGGCACTGGCAATGACCTTAGTCTTAAGGATATGTCTATACTTGAAAGCCTGAGGGATTTAAGCGAAATAGGAGTTACCTCTGCTAAAATTGAGGGCAGACTTAAAAGACCTGAATATGTAGCCTCGGCTGTAAATGTTGCAAGACAATTCTATGATAATGGCTTTGCAAGCGAAGAAAGCTGTACACAGCTAAAAAGTGTATTTTCTCGCTCTGGCTTTACAAATGGCTACTACACAGGCAAACGTGGAGCAGAAATGTTTGGCACAAGACAAAAGGAAGACGTTATTTCTGCCACACCTAAGGTTTTAAATCAGATTCATTCAATATATAAAAACGAGTTTCAGCATATTGCTTTAGATATGGAATTTTCGTTAAAAAAGGACGAAGCGTCATCTCTTAAGGTAACTGAAATCAGCAGTGGTATAGCTGTAGCTGTAGCAGGTGAGCCTCCACAAATTGCAGTAAACAAGCCACTTGACTATAGCAGAGCCTCTGCACAGCTTTCTAAGGCAGGTGGTACACCATATTATGTAAGCAGTATAAGCTGTGATATAGATAATGGCATAACAGTACCTATGTCTGCACTGAATAATTTACGCAGAGAGGCACTTGCAGAGCTTACAAAAAAGCTTAATGATAAAAAGCAAGATCCACTCAAAGAGATTGAATTTACTGCCACAAACACAAGAGCAACAAAGGAAAAGGTTCCTTTAAGAGCTGTTTTTACTGATTGGGATATTCCACAGCAATTTGCTGAATGTGAGCTTGTTTTTATACCAGAAAACACACCTATAGAGGTTATGAGAGCCTTATCAAGACAGGGCTTTAAACTAGGAATTGAAATTTTTGCTGGTATGTTTGGCAGAGAGGAGCAAATCAGACAAAGCCTTAAACAAGCAAAGGAGAATGGAATTACTCACGCTTTAATAAACAACCTAGGTGCTATACCTCTTTGCAAGGAATTTAACTTTAAAATACATGGTGGCTTCAGACTTAATGTAATGAATACAGAGTCTGTAAAATTCTTTGAAGAAATAGGATTAGAGGATTTAACAGCCTCATTTGAGCTTACACTGCAACAAATAAATTCCTTAGGAGGAAATATCAAAACAGGCACAATTATATATGGTAGATTGCCTTTAATGCTTACCCGTAACTGCCCTGGTGTAAACTCATCAACCAAAAGCTGTGCAAAATGTGGTGGACTTGGTTATATAACCGACAGAAAAGAAATAGCCTTCCCTTATAAATGCAGTGGTGGCTGTACTCAGATTTATAACAGCGTACCACTTTATATGGGCGACAGATTACGAGAAATCAATTCATCTGACTTCAATATAATGCTTTTCACAACAGAAAACGCAGAAGAAAAGCTATACGCTTTAAATTCTATTAAATATCAAAATAAAATTACAGGTGGACACACCCGAGGCTTATATTACAAGGGTGTGCTATAAAAGGAATGAAAAATTATGGAGCTTAAAATTAAAAAATTAAGAGAAAATGCAATAGTGCCTTGCAGAGCAACAGATGGATCGGCTGGTATGGATTTACACGCTTGTATTTCTGAGCCTATTACACTAGAGCCATTTGAGCGTGCTACTATTCCAACTGGAATTGCAACAGCTTTACCAAGCAATGAATACGTTATTCTTGTATTTGCCAGAAGTGGCTTAGGAATAAAACACGGAATCGCACTTTCAAACGGTGTTGGAGTAATAGATAGCGACTACCGTGGAGAAATTTGTGTTGGCTTACAAAATTCAAGCAATAAAAGCTATACTATAAACCCTGATGACAGAATTGCACAAATGGTAGTTATGCCCGTTTGCTTGCCTGAAATATCATTAGCCGACGAGCTAGACGAAACAAGCCGTAATACAGGTGGCTTTGGCTCAACTGGAAAATAATTTGAAATAAATTTGGGTTTGTAGGTGTGAGCTAACGCTCACAGCTAAGGCGAGAAAACTTAAAAGTTTTGATTAAACTTTTTTCAAAAGCTGCAACCAATTTGCGAAGCAAATTGATTGCGTAACTAACCACTATGTGGTTGGTTACATAAAATAATTGCCCTCGTGGCATTTTACGCAATCAATCCCTACGGGATTGGTTACATTAGGCAAAACCCTTTAACTTCTCGTGATTATTAAAAATGCCGTGTACACGGCATTTTTAGGAAAAACTATGAGTTAAGGACTCCGTCCTTA